>NZ_JFXL01000003.1:0-292804 GCF_000588255.1 Acinetobacter sp. 1424608 | reverse complement strand
GAACCTCTGGTGTACCGGTTGTGACGCCAGTCGCATCGCCGGGTAGCTATGTTCGGAAGGGATAACCGCTGAAAGCATCTAAGCGGGAAGCCTACCTCAAGATAAGATTTCCCTAGGAATTTATTCCTCTAAAGAGCCGTTCGAGACTAGGACGTTGATAGGTTGGATGTGGAAGCATAGTGATATGTGAAGCTGACCAATACTAATTGCTCGTGAGGCTTGACTATACAACACCCAAGCAGTTGTATATAAAGCATCAATCGATTCATAAATCTACAAAGAAACTTGATTTAGTTATTTCACTAGATAAAATGAACACAGTCAGATTCAATCAGCCCAATCTGTAAAGATTTGGAAAACGCTTCGGCAGTCAATAAGACCAAAGCAAGTATCCATAACAGTTGTGCTGGCGACCATAGCAAGAGTGAACCACCTGATCCCTTCCCGAACTCAGAAGTGAAACCTCTTAGCGCTGATGGTAGTGTGGGGTTACCCATGTGAGAGTAAGTCATCGCCAGCTCATTATTCCAAACACCCCAATCTCAAAAGAGGTCGGGGTGTTTTTTTATTTGTCATATGATTACTTCAAGAATAATATAAATTCGATAAAATATGGAAAAATACAAAATGATGAAGGCAATTGAGTTATCTCAATATATTCCGTATCCACCTAAGAAAGTATGGGAAGCATTGACCACACCTGAACTCATTCAACAATGGTGGGCTAAAGGAGATATTCAGCCTAAAGCTGGTCATCAATTTACTTTAGATATGGGTAGTTTTGGAGTACAACATTGCCTAGTTAAGGTGGCTGATAAAGAAATTTTATTTGAATATGACTTTGCAATTGGTGTACTTGATACAACTCTAAGATGGCAATTAATTCCTCAAGGAGAGGGCACACTTTTGCAGCTTAAACATTCGGGATTTAATGAGAATTCTTCTGTGGGACAACAAGCTTTTATGGGTATGAGAAAAGGTTGGCCACAAATTTTAAGTCGAATTGAGACGGTAATTTCTAATTATAAAAAAATAGGGTGAAAGGATATTTCTCTCACCCTCATTGAGTCTAAAAATGTGCTTCTAAGCCAACATAAGGGCCTTTAAACTCAAATTTAAGGTCATTGTTATCATAATCATCTAAGTCAATATTAAGTACGCGATAGCCTGCTTTAAGGCCTAAATCGACTACTAAATTATCGACAAATTTATACTTTACTTCTGCTAATGCATCTGTGATTTTTGCATCATTAAAGTTTGTATAAGTTGCTTCACCTTTAGCACTTAAACCTGTGAATGGAAGTTTTACTTCTCCCGACAAATAAGCAATAGGATATGTTTTATCAATATCTACACGTTTACCTGTATAGGCGGTGATATCACCATTTAATACGGTTGCACCCAGACCCGCATCCACACTCACAATATTATCTAGTAATTCATAATAAAGAATAAAATCACTATGATCTAAATTAATCTTATAGTTAGCTTGACCTAAGGTCTCTGATTTAGTTTGAGTATCTAGATTAACGTAACGAATTTTTGCATTTGGAATAAATGGGATTGGGTGCTCGAATGCTAATGAAAGTTGTGCACTGCCTTTTCGATCTAAGTCTTGGTCATCTGGCAATTGTGTAGACATGTTTGCTTTACCATCGTAAAACCAATAGCCCACGTCCCCTTTAACTCCTATAAAATCCGCTTGAGCAAATCCGCTAAGACTCATCCCGAGTGCCAAAAAAGACATTTTTAATATCTTCATCATCATATCCTAAGAAAAGAAATCTTTGAGCGCATGATATAGACATCTGAGAGGTTATGCATTGATGAAAAATGGTGAATATAAAACTTTTAGAATTATAATTATTTTTATTAATTTATGTTTTTGATTTTATTATTAAAATATAGATTTAAAGTGGGGCTTGTTAGGAAAAATTTTAGTATAAATTTTGTGTAATACGTCGGTAAGATTCTGTAATTTTACTCATCTAAAATTGGTTGATATATCTACTTTATAAAGTAGAAAATAATTTAAATGGTAGAAAATATCATTGCTTATATTCTCTAATAATATGTTTTAGAACATGAATATTAGCTAAAAAATAACCAATCTAAATCAAAATCTCTAAAAAAACGTAAAATTTCAGACGGAAATTACAGTAAAAATAAATAAAAACGGGTATTGTTCAACTATATAGGGGCAAAAAATGGACAAAAATCTTTAAGGAAGAATTTTCTATTTTTGCTTGTTTGAAATGAAAATAAAAATACTCAAAAGGTGCCTTTTATTCTCTATCAAACACAAAAGTATTCTTTGGTTCTTTTTTTGCGTGCGGAATAACAATCAACAAAAGCAGTAAAAATAAGTAATCTTTTAACATTAGGTGTTCTATGACAGATTCTCGTGAAAACTGGACGTCACGATCTGGTTTTATTATCGCAGCCGTTGGTTCGGCTGTTGGTTTAGGTAATATTTGGCGTTTCCCCTACGTTGCTTATGAAAATGGTGGTGGTGCGTTCCTTATTCCTTACTTACTTGCACTTATTACGGCAGGGTTACCATTACTATTTTTAGATTATGCAGTAGGTCATCGTAGTACAGGATCGCCTCCTAAAGCGTATAGAGCTTTGTTTAAAGGCGGAGAAACTCTAGGATGGTGGCAGGTTTGCGTCTGTATCATTATTGGTTTGTATTACGCAAGTGTTCTGACTTGGGCTGGTAGCTACATTTATTTTTCTATTGGCCAAATGTGGGGAAGTGACCCGGAAGGCTTCTTCTTCAATACCTATTTACAAACCACAAAAGCGACTGGCTTTGATTTGCAGTTTGTAGGCCATTTATTCTGGCCAATTGTTGGAATTTGGGCACTGACTTTAATCATTTTATATGGTGGAGTGAAAAAAGGTGTTGAATTATCTAATAAGATTTTCATGCCTTTATTATTCATCTTATTTACGATTTTAGTGATTCAGTCATTACGTTTACCGGGTGCAGTACAAGGTTTAAATGCTTTCTTTACTCCAAACTGGTCTGCCATGATGGACTATAAAGTTTGGTTAGCAGCCTATGGTCATACTTTCTTCTCACTCTCTGTTGGTTTCGGGATTATGGTGACCTATGCATCTTACTTAAAACCAAAAACCAATTTAACTGGCTCCGGTCTTATCGTTGGTTTCGCGAATGCATCGACAGAGATTTTGGCGGGGATCGGTATTTTTGCAGCGCTTGGCTTTATGGCACATGCTGCAGGTACTGAAGTTAAAGATGTGGTGAGTGGTGGTATTGGTCTCGCATTTATTGCCTTCCCTAAAATTATTTCAAGTTTAGGTTCTGGTGCTGATCTATTCGGCCTTTTATTCTTCTCTTCATTATTTGTAGCTGGTATTTCTTCAATGGTTAGTATTTTGGAAGTACCTATTGCAGCGATGCAAGATAAGTTGAAGTGGAGTCGTAAGAAAGCGGTAACCATTATTGGTGGCGGTAGTGCTCTAGTCTCAATTATTTTATTCTCAAGTGTAAATGCAATTAAGCTCGTTGATATTGTCGACCATTTTATCAATAACATTGGCATTATTGGGGGAGCATTGATATCAATTATTAGCGTAGCTTGGTTTAAGCGCTCAGCTCTTAGAGAGCTTCGTGATCATGTCAATCGTATCTCAACCATTCAATTGGGTAAGGGATGGGATTTCACCTTAACCGTGATTACTACTTTTATCCTATTAACAACACTCACTATGACTGTTTTTAATTTGATCAAAAATGGCTATGATACTTATAGTATGAGCTTACAAGGTGTATTTGGCTGGGGCAGTGTGATTTTCTGTGCAGTCGTTGCTATCGTGTTAAGTAAAATGAAAGATCGCTAGGAGGATAAAATAATGAATACTTCGGCAATCGTGATGATGATAATTTCAATGGTATTTGTATGGGGGGGACTAGCTTTATCCATCTTACATTTATCAAGACATCCTGAAGAGTTAGATGAAGTCTTAGAAGAAGTCAAAGACCAGCACACTCTTTAATACTGATCTAGTAAAAAAGCAGGCTTAAAAGCCTGCTTTTTTATTATGCAATTTTTTGAATTTTACAATAATAGAAACCATCACCAGATTGTGCTTCTGGCAACAGTTGTCTGCCATGAGCTTGTTCAATTCCCCAATCTGCTTCAATTTTTACTTCTTTTGCATCGGTATGCTCTGCAAAGAAGCTAATCATCTGCTGTTCATTTTCAGCTTTTAAAATTGAACAGGTGATGTAAAGCAGGGTGCCTCCAACTTTAAGTTGCTGCCACATGTGCTCTAAGATCTGCTTTTGTAGCTCAATGGTTTGGGCTATGTCACTAGATTGGCGCAATAGACGTATGTCAGGATGACGTCGAATTACACCTGTCGCAGAACAAGGTGCATCAAGCACGATACAATCCACAGGTTGGGCTGGAGTCCACTTGGTTGCATCTGCTGCCAGAATTTCAGTATGGCTTTGATCTAGTGCTAGTCGGTTTAGGTTTTCAGTTACACGGACTAAACGACTTGGATCCTGATCAATGGCGATTAACTGTGCTGGTTTAAATTTTTCAAGCAAATGAGCCGTTTTTCCACCTGGAGCCGCACACGCATCAATAACTGTTTTATTGTTTAAATCAGGCAATAAGGTTACACATAGCTGTGCATGTTCATCTTGTACAGAAAACCAGCCCTGTTCAAAACCTGGTAACTGTGTAATTTGTACAGATTGTTCAAGAATAATACCCGCGTCAGATAGAGTACACGCACGTGCCTGAATGTCTAAACTTTGTAGTTTTGCTAAATAAGCATCGCGACCGATATGGCGTTGGTTTACTCGTAAAGTTAAAGGTGCGGCTTGCTTTAACGATTGGCAGAGAGCTTCTGTTTGTTCTCCCCAATCCTTCTTTAAACGCTTAAAAAGCCAACTTGGTAAGCCATGGGCTTGCTGTAAACCTTGTTGAAAGTCCTCAGTTTCGCGAGTTGCTCGGCGCAAAATTGCATTCACAATACCGCTGAGTGCAGGGAAACCAAGTTGTTTAGTCGCATCTACTGTTTCTGAGATGGCAGCGTGCGCTGCAATACGCGTGCATAAAACTTGATAAAGACCAACGTATAAACAAGTTTCTACTGTCTCATTGTTTAAAGGTTTGCTGAGCAAAGGCAGACTAATTGACTTAAGTGCGAACCATTGGCGTAAAGTACCTAGAACAAGTTCATGAAATAACGCACGATCACGCTCTGCGACTTGATTCAGCTGTGTATTTAAAATACTAGCCAATGATTGGCCCTGCTGAACTTTGAGTAACGTTTGGACGACTTGAGCGCGCAGGTTAAAACGTGATGAGTTTGAAGTAACCTGACTCATGGCAGAATCTGTCCTACATGAAGTTTTTGAGTTTGTGCAATTTGTTGAGCATTTAATGCTTTACCACCTGGCCACTGTACGCTCGTTAGACAAATAAATGTATTTTCACCGCAAGCAACATGTACGCCTTGTTTATCAATTGCAATAATTTCACCAGCTTGAGCATGTGCTTTGCTTTGGCTAGAAACTAGAGAATTCCAAACACGCAGTGCATTATTTTCATCAAGTTGAACAAAAGCGACTGGCCAAGGGTTAAATGCACGGATATTGCGATCTACTTGAACTGCATTCATAGACCAATCAATACGAGCTTCTGACTTTACGAGTTTATGAGCATAGACCGTTAAACTTTCGTCTTGGACTTCGCGTTCTGCCAAATATTTTTGTAGTGTTGCTTCTGACTCGAGTACAGCACAAATTGCTGTTGCTCCTTGTGCTGCTAACTTGTCATGTAAAGTCGCAGAAGTATCTTCGGCAGTGATCGGACAATAGGTTTTATACATCATATCGCCTGTATCTAAACCTGCCGCCATTTGCATGATGGTAATGCCGGTTTCTTCATCACCTGTTGCAATCGCGCGTTGAATTGGCGCTGCACCACGCCAACGTGGTAATAGTGAGCCGTGAATATTTAAACAGCCATATTTAGGTGTATCGAGCACAGCTTGTGGAAGAATTAAACCATATGCTGCAACCACCATGACATCAGCGCCTAAAGCAGCCAGTTCTTGTTGAGCAGCCAAGCCTTCTTCAGTTGAAGCTTTGAAGTGAAGCGGTTGATAAACAGGAATATTATGTTCCAGTGCAAGCTGTTTTACAGGAGACGGTGTTAGTTTTTGTCCACGGCCTGCTTTACGGTCTGGTTGAGTATAAACCGCGATAATTTCATGGGAAGTTTTTAATAAAGCCGCCAATGCTGTTGCAGCAAATTCGGGGGTGCCAGCAAAAATAATTTTCACAGATGCAATCCAAAAAGAGTTTATACGTAGTATACGTGAAAAACGATTGAAGCCCTAAACTCATGGTGATTGAGCATTTTAGTTTTTAAATAGTGAACAAAAAATTATTGAAAAAATTTTATTGATAAAAAAAGGTTATAAAAAAATAAAAAATTATTCATGTAAGTTTTGCTAAATATTGACTGAGTATTATCGTTCTTGGCTTTCCCTATATTATTTGCTTCTATAGAATGGAGAATGATCAAATTATGATGATGAGTCAATATTCCGACTGATCTAACGCTATATCAGTATCATTCAGCCAGAGTGGAAGTCATTTCACTCAAGCACAACTTGTTGGAAATACAAATGCCTGACTATCGTTCAAAAACATCGACACACGGAAGAAATATGGCTGGCGCACGTGGCTTATGGCGTGCAACAGGAATGAAAGATGAAGATTTCGGCAAACCAATTATTGCTGTGGTCAATTCATTTACTCAATTTGTTCCGGGCCATGTCCATCTAAAAGATTTAGGGCAGCTTGTCGCAGCAGAAATTCAGGCAGCAGGTGGTGTTGCTAAAGAGTTCAATACAATTGCGGTGGATGATGGTATCGCGATGGGGCATGACGGCATGCTTTATTCATTACCATCACGTGATTTAATTGCGGATTCAGTTGAATATATGGTGAATGCTCATTGCGCCGATGCGATGGTATGTATTTCGAACTGTGACAAAATTACTCCGGGAATGTTGATGGCCGCTATGCGTCTAAATATTCCTGTGGTGTTTGTGTCTGGCGGACCAATGGAAGCAGGTAAGGTTAAATTCCGTGGTGATGAAAAGGCCATTGACCTTGTAGATGCGATGGTTGTTGCTGCTGATGATAGTTATACCGACGAAGAAGTTGCAGAGTTTGAACGTTCAGCATGTCCAACTTGTGGTTCATGTTCAGGTATGTTTACTGCAAACTCAATGAACTGTTTAACCGAAGCTTTAGGTTTATCTTTACCGGGCAATGGTTCTATCGTTGCAACGCATGCAAACCGTAAAAAATTATTCTTAAAAGCAGGTCAGCTTATTGTTGAATTGGCTAAGCGCTATTACGAACAAGAAGATGCAAGTATTTTGCCTCGTTCAATTGCCACTAAAGCTGCCTTTAAAAATGCGATGACTCTTGATATTGCAATGGGTGGATCAACCAATACAGTTCTCCACTTGTTAGCTGCGGCAAATGAAGCTGAAGTTGATTTTACGATGGACGACATTGATGAGTTGTCACGTCGAGTACCAGTGCTTTCAAAAGTAGCGCCAGCAAAACAAGACGTACATATGGAAGATGTACATCGTGCAGGCGGTATCATGGCCATTTTAGGCGAGCTTGATCGTGCCAATTTATTGGATGTATCTGTACCGACAGTACATGAAAAAACTTTAAAAGATGCTTTAGATAAGTGGGATATTATCCGTACTGAAAATGCAGAGGTTTATGAGTTCTATCGTTCATCTCCGGGTGGTGTTCCGACTCAAGTTGCATTCTCACAAAACCGTTACTACTCAACTTTAGATGGCGACCGTGAAAAGGGCGTAATTCGTAATGCAGAACATGCATTTTCTAAAGATGGTGGTTTAGCTGTTTTATACGGCAACATCGCACTTGATGGTTGTATCGTAAAAACTGCGGGTGTAGATGAATCTATTTTAAAATTCACTGGTACAGCACGCGTTTTTGAGAGCCAAGATGCAGCTGTAGAAGCAATTTTAGGTAATGAGATTAAAGCTGGCGATGTTGTTGTTATTCGCTACGAAGGTCCACGTGGTGGTCCGGGCATGCAAGAAATGCTTTACCCAACCAGCTATCTTAAATCTAAAGGTTTAGGAAAAGACTGTGCCTTGGTTACAGATGGTCGTTTCTCTGGTGGTTCATCAGGTCTTTCAATTGGTCACGTTTCGCCAGAAGCTGCTGAAGGCGGTGCAATTGGTTTAGTTGAAGATGGCGATACCATCGAAATTGATATTCCAAACCGTACGATTCATTTGAATATTGATGATGCGACTATGGCGCACCGTCGTACAGTTCAAGAAGCGAAAGGCTGGCATCCGAAAGAAGAACGTAAACGTAAAGTATCAAAAGCGTTAAAAGTTTATGCAATGCATACTACAAGTGCGGCAAAAGGAGCTGTACGCGTTCTATAAAATATTCAATTTTAATAATTGAATAGGAAACATGCACCCATTAACACGATGAATTGATATCATGTTAAGGGTGCATTTTTTATGTCTGGTAAAAAAAATCCGCTTGTAGGAAAAGGTGTTTTCAGATCATTCTATGGGTTTCCCATAAAATGGTGATAAAATCTTCACCTACGCAGAAACTCGCGAAATAACATGACATATTTTCTGCGCGAACTTAGGTAGTCATTTTTCCATCTCGACTACTGTTTCACCTTGCACTATGATCAAAATAACTTTTGATCTCGCTTAGGATTTATTTTTAGAGGCACTACTCATGTCATTGCTACGCCGTTGGTTTGACCCTATCCGATCGAGCTGGTTTTACCAAAAGCCTTCTCGTCAAGCGGTGTTACCCACGGAAAATGGTTTAAGTATTTATTTACGACTTGATGATGTGTATAGCTATCTGGCTGTTCAGCAATTGTCTCAGCTAGATGAAATTTTAAGTGATGAGCTTAAACCTTTAAAAATTATTATTTCTCATACATCTTCTGAACCTCCGAACAGCATGACGCAAGAGGAGTGGCAGCATTATTGTTTAAATGATGCCAAGATTTTAGCAAATCAGCATCGTTTTGCTTTTGATGAGTTCCCAGAAATCCCAAGCCAAGAAGCTTTAAAACAAGCCGCTGTCATACTAAAAAGAACCCCATTACAAGGTCAGAACTTCTTCCATTTACTTGAAGATATCTTTCACATGCTTTGGCAACAGCAATATGGAAAGTTACGTACTTTACATGCCATGGCGGTGAAGCATCAGATGCCACAGCACTTCCCAGAACGTATTTTTACAGATGAGCCCGTACAGGCAGCGTACTTTGAATTTGGTGGACGTAAATATCACGCAGTGGATGATTTATTACGTCTAACCCGTCGTTTAAAACAACAAAAGTTACTGACAGGTATTCCGATTTTTTTAATTAATCATATCGAATGGCGTGAACATTTGATTAATGATGCTGAAGCACTTAATGAAATTCAGGCTCTTCATCCTGAACTTGATGTATTTATCGCTTTAGAAGACCCGATGAGCTGGTTGCTGCTTGCCTATATTAAAGAAGAGCTTGCTGACTATTATGATATTCAGCTAAAAGTTTATCCGCTGAGTTATCGAGGCCGAGACTGGTTTGACTGGAGCTTGGCAACACGTGTGTCTAAACGTACAGAGGTTGCTTTTACACCTTTTTGCCGTCCTACAGAAGAAAGTACACTTGAGATGGCGAAACTTTTCTATAGTGTGCCGGAAAATCAGCAACTTGATACAATTTTTACTATTTTGCAGGCCGTTTGGACTAAAGGAAAAGATCCATCTTTCCAGAAGCATTTCCAACAGTTACAGCAACAACTTGGCATTGAGCATTTAACCGAACAGGATGTACCGTCTGTTTTGGAGCAAAATGATGCGCTTTGCAAGAATAAACATCAGCCTGATTTACCAGTTTTAGAGTTGCGTATTGATGGGCAAAGTTATGTATTTAATAGCTTGTATCGGGTTTGGATGATTGAAAGCATTTTTAGCAATGTTTTAGAAGAAAAATATAAAACAGCCTCAACTTCTAATTGAGGCCTACTCCAAAAAACAAGAATAGGGCAAAACCTGTTTTTTCCGTAGCATAACCATGTAGGGAATCGGAGATAAACAGTGACATTTCTAGCTATTATTATGATGGTATTTGTCTTTGCGGGCATGATCAAAGGCATGATTGGCCTAGGTTTGCCCGCGGTCTCAATGGGCTTACTTACCATCGCAATGAGCCCTTTTCAGGCAGCATCCCTACTCATTGTTCCTTCAATGGTCACCAATGTCTGGCAACTTTTTGCTGAGGGGCATGTTTGGACTTTTATTCGCCGTTTCTGGACTTTGCTTATAGGCATTGTTGCTGGTTCAATATGGAGCTTTTTGCCGACTTTAAGTCAAAGCCATGGGCACAGTAGTGAGATTTTATTAGGAAGTATGTTGGCCTTATATGGGCTTTATGGATTATGCGTCAAGAAACTTCCACACTTAGGTAAACATGAGCGCTGGTTATCGCCGATTATTGGATATATTGGTGGGGCAGTGACAGTAGCAACAGGCGTTATTATTATTCCTATCGTGCCATATTTGCAGTCTTTACATTTAAAACGTGATGAGTTGGTACAGGCTTTAGGATTAACGTTTACCGTCTCTACCATTTGCCTTGCAGTGTTTTTACATCATAACCCGATGTCGGGAGTAACACTGGACTATCGTTTATCTTTTGCTGCTTTGTTGGCTGCACTCGTTGGAATGTGGATCGGTAAAAAAATTCGTTATCGACTCAATGAGCAGTTATTTCGCCGTATCTTTTTTATAGGTTTAGTGTCATTAGGGCTTTATATGATTTTGCACTAAGCCAAATTTCTAAGGGCGATGCTCTAATAGAAAATCTGCAAATTGCTTATAACTGCTAGGCAGCTGGCTGAAATTTTGTGTTGCCAAAAGTAGTTTTCGGTTTGCCCATGCGCCGAGTAATTGGATGGAGTGGAAATCATAGTCCGATTGCAGGCGCTGCGCCGCACGGGCAGGCATAATCGCAATACCCACGCCTTTGGCAACGACTTCAGCAATTGCGCTAAAGTTAGGTAAGCGCAAACGGTACTGTATGTTAAAGCCTAATAATTTAGCTTGAGTTTCAATGGACTGTTGCAAAGAGTGGTGGGCTTTAAGGCCAATAAAACCATAGCTTAAAGCCTCTACCAAATTTAGCTTTTGATATTGAGCTAACTTATGTGTAGCAGGACAAATCAAAACTAAAGGATCACTCGCAAATTCTTTTGTTTGCAAATGTCGAGTATCAAAAAAGCTTGAGACCAAGCCAAGGCTCGCAATTCCTTGGGTTAATGCATCTACAATTTCTGAGCTTTCTGCTTCGTGCAAATCGATATTCATTTCAGGATGAAGCACTAAGTATTGCGGTAATAACGGAGGCAAATATTCGCTTTGAGCAGAAGAGTTACACCAAAGTGTTAATGCTTGAGTTGTAGAGGACTTAAAGCGCTGCATTTCTTGTTCGAGTTGATCTTTTTGAGCTAAAAGCTGACGAGCATGCTCTACAAATGCATGTCCAGCTGTCGTGAGCTCTACGCCTGTAGTTTGGCGAATAAATAAGGGTGTTTCAAAATACTGTTCAAGTTTTTTTATACGCTCACTTGCTGCTTGTAATGAAATTGCAGAACGGTCAGCGCCTTTGGTTAGACTACCAGTCGAGACAATATGAAGAACTAGCTGTAAATCAAAAAAATCAAAACGCATGATAGGAACGTATTGAAATGCAAAAATTCATCATACTAAATCGCAATGAAAAAAGGCAGCTTACGCTGCCTTTTTGAATTTAAGTTTTATCTTTTAAACTAAACAACCAGTTTAGAATAATGGCTGCAAATGTTGCGGTGCCAATACCGCCTAAATTGAAATTACCGAACAATAATTCAAAATTACCAGCACCCAAAATAATGGTTACTGAAGCCACAATCAGATTTTTATTGTTAGAAAAATCAACTTTGTTTTCGATCCAGATTTTTGCACCAGCAATGGTAATTAAACCAAATACCACAATAGATGCACCTGTGAGGACTGCACTTGGAATAGTGCTAATAATAGCACCAAATTTTGGGGATAGTCCTAAGAAAATAGCGAAGATACCTGCAATCACAAATACAATCGTTGAGTACACACGAGTAACCGCCATCACACCAATGTTTTCACCGTAAGTGGTCATGCCTGGTGCGCCAACACTACCAGAAAGTGTAGTCGCTAAACCATCTGCAACAAATGCTTTGCCTAATTGTGGCGTCAGGTTTTCACCAGTCATTGCACCTACTGCTTTAATATGGCCTAAGTTTTCTGCCACTAAAATGAGTGCAACCGGCGCGATAATTAAAATAGCCTTGGTATCAAAAGTAGGATGTGAAAAGCTTGGAATACCGAACCATGCAGCCTGTGAGATCTGGCTAAAATCGATTGGTTTACCTAAACCTAACCCATTAGTCGTAATGGCATAAATTGCATAAGCCAAAATCAAACCAACTAATAGAAGTAAACGTTGTAATAAACCACGCGTAAAGACCGCAATACTGCCCATACAAAGTACGGTAATTAAAGCCATCCACATTTCAAAGGGTTGGCCTGCAACACCTTTAATGGTGACAGGTGCAAGGTTTAGACCAATAATCATCACGATTGCGCCAGTCACCACAGGTGGCATAAGTTTTTCAATCCAGCGTGTACCAGTAAGCATCACAATAAAACCGATGAGTGCGTAAAAGATACCGCAGGCTACGATTCCGCCTAACGCAATTGAAAGATTTGGATTGGCCCCTGAACCTGTGATATGCCCCGTAGCTGCTGCAACAACACCAATAAAGGCAAAACTTGATCCTAAATAACTTGGAACACGACCACCTGTAATTAAGAAGAACAGTATGGTACAGATACCAGACATTAAAATAGCAAGGTTAGGATTAAAGCCCATGAGTAATGGTGCTAAAACGGTGGCTCCAAACATTGCAAATGCATGTTGGATGCCTAAAATGGCACTTTGAACTGGGGGGAGATATTCATTGGTAGAGACCGGTCGATGGTCAACATCACCTTGGTAAGGCTGCCATTTTGGAAACCAGTTGGACATAAAATGAGCTCGTTATTCTTTAATTGGTGCAATGATACTCTTTCTTGGGAATGCATTTAATCTCTAGAGAGCAGTATGTGAGTGAAAAGTAATTATTTTTTAACGATTGGTATAATTTTAAGAATTCTAAATATAAGGAATTAGTTATTTTTTTATCATAAAAATTAATTTTATGATTTTTAAAAAATATTTAAAAAAATAAAAAATCGTGGAAAATTTATAAAAAATGGGGAACTTTGCAAGTAAAAAGCAGCACATCACCGATGTACTGCTTTGTCAAACAATTGGTAAAAACAGCTTAGCCCGTATTACGTAAACCAGCAGCAATACCTGCAATACTCACCATCAGTGCATGGTCAACAGGGGTATGTTCTGCCTGACGCTCCGCGAGATAATCACGGCGGCGTTTCATGAGTTCAGCTTGTAAAAGATGCAAAGGAAGTAAGTACGGTTTACGCACTTGCATAGATTGGTCAAGAACCTCGTTGTTGCTCAGAAGCTTTGATTCATCTTTCAATTTAAGTAACGTTTCAACAGCATCTTTTAGGCGCTGACGTAATTGGTTGCCGAGTACTTTTAAATCTTCATCTTCAGTTAAATGAGACTCGTAATAGAGAGCAATGTTGGCATCGGCTTTAGACAATACCATTTCCAACATATCAATGAGCGTTTGGAAATAAGGCCATTGCTGGAGCATTTCATCAAGTGTTGCTTTTTGCTGATCGGCAATTACTTCATTAATGGCAGCGCCTGTACCTAACCATGCTGGTAACATCAAGCGGATTTGAGTCCACGCAAATACCCATGGAATAGCACGTAAAGATTCGATGCCACCACTCACTTTACGTTTTGCCGGACGCGAGCCTAGTGGCAACATTTGTAACTCAAGCTCAGGCGTGACGGTACGTAAATACTTCACAAAATGTGGGTTTTCACGCACTGTTTGACGATAAACCTTCACGGAATGATCTGTCATACGGTTCATGAGTTCACGCCATTCGGCCTTAGGCTCTGGTGGTGGCAATAATGTCGCTTCAAGTGTTGCTGCGGTATAGATTTCAAGGTTTTGCATGGCAATACCTTCTAGACCGAATTTGAAGCGGATCATTTCACCTTGTTCTGTTACACGAATTGCACCAGAGATCGAACCCGGTGGTTGCGAAAAGAGTGCCTGTTGGGTTGGAGCACCACCACGGCTAATTGAGCCGCCACGACCGTGGAACAGAGTCAACTGTACGCCGTGTTTACGAGCAATTGCAGTCAGCTCTTCTTGAGCACGATATTGCGCCCAGTTGGCAGACATGAAGCCAGCATCTTTTGCAGAGTCAGAGTAACCGATCATAACTTCGTGTTTGCCCTGAATGTGCTGCTTATACCAATGCATATTGAACAGCGTATTCATGGTAGTTGCAGCGCCATCTAAATCTTTTAAAGTTTCAAATAGAGGCACCACACGTAAAGGGTGCTGAATACCTGCTTCTTTTTGCAATAACAATACAGCTAAAACATCACTCGGATATTCAGCCATCGAAATAATATAAGCTCCTAACGACTCTGGTGGTTGGTCTGCCAAAGTACGCATAGTTGCAAATACTTCCTGTACATCTGGGTGGCCAATCAAACTACCTTCAGGCTCATTAATATATTTGGGTAGCAACGGGCGTTTGCTTTGGAGCTCCTGAATCAGGAAGTTTTGACGGGCTTGTTCAGTCCATGACTCAAAATTACCCAAACCTAAGTATTCGGTAATGGCTGAAATGGCTTGGCGATGACGGCCTGATTCTTGGCGAATATCAAGTTTAAGTAGTTCAATACCAAAACAGTTCACACGGTAGATAAAGTCGAGAAGTTGACCATTTGCGATTTCAGGCAGATTACTATCAATTAAAGAGCGATAGCACAGCAATAATGGTTGTAATAGCTCATCTTTACTTTTAATGACATTGCTATCGTCTGCTTCTAAACCTTGTAGGCGCTGGGCTAACCAATGACGAGTTGCTTTTAAACGCTCTCGTGTTGCACGTAAATACTCGCGATAAGGTTCTGGGTGTGGACTACCAATCGCTTGAATCATCTCTTCAGAACAAGCCTGAATTGAAAGCTCCCAACGTAAGTTTTCAATATCTCTTAGGTAAAGGTCGGCAGCTTGCCAACGTGATAACCATAAAACTTCTTGGGTAATTTGATGAGTAACGTTCGGGTTACCATCACGGTCGCCGCCCATCCAAGATGCGAAGCGGACTGGTGCAATATTGAGTGGTAAGTTTTGTTGGCAATTGTCTTGAACTAACTCATTTAATTCACGAATAAACTTAGGTACGGCATTCCAAAGCGTTTGCTCAATGGTTGCAAAGCCCCATTTTGCTTCATCGACAGGAGTCGGGCGGTGCTGTCTGATTTCATCTGTCTGCCAAGCTGAACTAATTTGTTGTTTTAAGTTGGCAAGAGCATTTTGACGTTCGCGTGGAGTAAGTTTTTGCTGATCGAGTTGTGAAAGACAAGCATTAATATCGTCATATTTTTGAATCAGGGTACGACGGCTTACTTCGGTTGGGTGTGCTGTAAGTACCAATTCGATCTTAAGATCACAAATTTGCTGGAATAGTTTTTCTGTCGAAATACTTTTATCTTTAAACTTTTGAAATAAGTGAACAAGTGGATTTGGAGAATTAGCCTCCGAATCAAACTCTGCCTGTCTGCGGCTACGTACCACATGATATTGCTCGGCAATATTGGCAAAATTCAGAAAATGAGAGAAAGCTCGGGTAAGAGGTAATAGCTCTTCATCGGGCAGTTCTAAAAATAATTGTTCTAATTGCTTTTCGGCTTCAGCTTGACCATCACGTGCGCCTTTGGCAAGAGCACGGATTTGCTCGATCTGATTAAACAGTTCTTGTCCTGCATGTTGTTTTAGGGTTTCACCTAACAAATTGCCAAGTAAACGGACATCCTCACGCAGTGGCGCATCGATTTGCTGAACCATGCTATTTTCTCCTGTTCTTATTCTTATCGAATATAGCGCGATTAACGAACATTCCAAGCTTTGAGCGTAAGAAAATGTGAATTTTTGCTTAAAAAATAACATTTAAATCGCTTATAACGCTTCAAAAGATGGCATGCACCTGATGCAAATTTTGGCAATCGGACTTTGGTTTAATTCCGATATTTGAGGAAAAATAAGTCAAGAGCATCTCGAATAATCTGATTTAGTTCTTGAGCATTGGGTACAGTAATAATTCCAAGTAAAACCTTATGGTGGCGTACACCAAGCAATAAAGTTAAAAGAAGTTCTGTTTGATAAATCGGATCATCAGATTGAATAAAGCCTAATTCGGCTGCCTTTTGGAAGAACGCGGCTAACTCATTTTGCAGTCGAGTATGAGATGCCGTAAAAAATTGTTCAGCTAATGGGCTTTGTTCCGCTGCGAGTTCAAATAATACATGTTCAAGTTTTAGTGCCTCAGGTGAATAAATAATTTGTAAGGCGCGTGAACACACAATAAACAGTGCTTGATAAAAGTCTACGGATGCATCTAATTCAAATTGTTTAGTGCCGAGTGTCTCTTCACATGTTTCTGTAATCGCACAGATAAATAGATTGGCTTTGTCTTGAAAGTGGTTATAAACCGTAAGTTTGGTAACGCCTGCTTCCTGCGCAATCTGGTTCATGCTGGTACCGTGATAACCAGATTTTAAAAAAATAGCTTTAGCGGCTTTTAGGATACGAGCACGCTTTTCTAGATCTTTGGGGCGACCACTTTGATTAACTGTTTGCACAAAACCCTCTAATAAAAGATTAAAAAAATAAATATTTATAAGTTTTTTTTAATTAATGTACCCATGGGTATATTAATTAAAAAACAAACAAACTATGATGCAAGCATATTGTGCCTTAAAAAATCAGTTTGAATAAGAGCGATAAGATATGAATCTGTTAAAACCTCTCATCATGAGTATGGTGATTGTTTGCACGGTCACATTAATGGGGTGTAGTAAAGAGGCGCCCAAAACAGAAGAAATACCCTACGTGATGGTAACGCAGCCTTCGACCACACTAAACGAATTAAAAAGCTATGCAGGAGATGTACAGGCTCGACAACAAACTGCCTTGGCATTTCGAGTAGGTGGACAAGTTACGGCTCGCTATGTCGATGTAGGTGACCGAGTTAAAGTTGGTCAAGTATTAGCGAAACTCGATGTAGCAGATGCACAGTTACAATTAAATGCGGCCAAAGCTCAATTACAAAATGCACAGGCAGCAGCGAAAACAGCATCAGATGAACTTAAACGTTTCCAACAATTATTACCTGTAAATGCAGTTAGCCGTTCACAATTTGATACGGTAAAAAATCAATACGACGCAGCGCAAGCAGCGTTACAACAAGCCCGCTCTAACTATGAAGTTTCTGCAAATCAAACTGGTTATAACCAACTTATTTCTAATAAAAACGGAGTGATTACCGCGCGTAATATTGAAATTGGACAAGTCGTTTCAGCAGGACAAGCAGCTTATCAATTGGCTATTGATGGCGAACGTGAAGTAGTTATAGGCGTACCAGAACAAGCAGTTTCCGAGATCAAGGTTGGTCAAGCAGCTTGGATTACCTTGTGGTCTAAACCGAATGAAAAATTTGCTGGATATGTACGTGAAGTTTCTCCAGCGGCTGACCAGTCTCGTACTTTTACAGTCAAAGTAGCACTCAAAGAAGGCCAATCTGCTATTCAGCTTGGACAAAGTGCACGGGTATTTTTTAGCTCGACTCAAACCAATGTCATGAGTGTGCCACTTTCGAGTGTTTCTGCCACAGATAATCAGCCCTATGTATGGGTCGTAAATGCAAATCAAACCTTACGCAAAGTACCTGTAACCGTGGGAGCTTATGGCCGAGACAGTGTGCCTGTATTAACGGGGTTGACACCAAATGATTGGGTTGTGATTGGTGGTGTCCATTTACTACGTGATAAGCAGAAGATCCATCCGATTGACCGTGAAAACCGCGCGGTGAAAATTCAGGGGGCAACAAAGCCATGAAATTCAATCTCTCGGAATGGGCACTGAACAATAAAGGTATCGTCCTTTATTTTATATTGTTGCTTGCCATTATCGGTGCAATTTCCTATTCCAAATTATCTCAAAGTGAAGATCCGCCATTTACCTTTAAAGTGATGGTTGTCAAAACATTCTGGCCTGGAGCGACTGCCAAAGAAGTTTCAACGTTAGTGACTGATCGTATTGAAAAGGAACTGATGACAACTGGGCAGTATGAAAAGATTATGGCTTACTCCCGTCCAGGTGAGTCGATGGTTACATTTGTTGCTAAGGACTCGCTCACTTCTGCACAAATTCCTGATGTTTGGTACAACGTTCGTAAAAAGGTCAATGACATTCGTACTGAACTGCCAAGTGGTGTACAGGGTCCTTTTTTCAATGATGAGTTCGGGGATACTTTCGGTAATATTTATGTACTGACAGGCAAAGACTTTGACTATGCACTTCTCAAAGAATATGCAGATCGTTTGCAATTACAACTACAAAGAGTCAAGGATGTTAGTAAAGTTGAATTGATTGGCTTACAAGATCAAAAAATCTGGATTGAGATTTCAAATACAAAAGCAGTCCAACTCGGTATTCCTCTTTCTGCAATTCAAGAAGCCTTACAAAAGCAAAATAGTATGGCAAGCGCAGGTTTCTTTGAAACCGGTACAGACCGTATTCAAATACGTGTAAGTGGGCATTTAAACAGCGTTGATGAAATTAAAAAAATTCCTTTATTAGTCGGCAATAAAACCATCCAGCTTGGTGATGTTGCTGATGTCTACCGTGGTTTTAGTCAACCGGCTCAGCCACGTATGCGTTTTATGGGGGAAAATGGTATTGGTCTCGCCGTGTCTATGCGTAAAGGCGGGGATATTATTGCCTTGGGCAAAAATCTAGAGTCCGAATTTGCCCAGCTCCAAAAAACCTTACCTTTAGGCATGAAACTACAGAAGGTATCTGATCAACCTGTAGCAGTACAACGTAGTATTCATGAATTTGTAAAAGTACTCGCTGAAGCAATCATTATTGTCTTGTTAGTAAGCTTTTTCTCTTTAGGTTTCCGTACCGGATTGGTAGTCGCTTTTTCCATTCCTTTAGTTTTAGCAATGACTTTTGCCGGCATGAATGTATTCGATGTCGGGTTACATAAAATTTCTCTCGGTGCTCTGATTTTAGCTTTAGGTCTACTGGTTGATGACGCCATTATTGCAGTCGAGATGATGGCAATTAAGATGGAACAGGGCTATAGCCGAATTAAGGCTGCTGGATTTGCATGGAAAACAACGGCCTTTCCAATGCTGACAGGAACATTGATTACCGCGGCAGGTTTTTTACCTATCGCTACGGCACAGTCCAGTACGGGTGAATATACACGTTCAATCTTTCAGGTAGTGACCATTGCCTTATTGGTGTCTTGGGTTGCCGCAGTTTTATTTGTACCTTATTTGGGTGAAAAACTACTGCCTGATTTTACCAAGACTGGGCATCAAGCACTTTGGTATGTTCGTTTATGGGCAAGATTAACGAAAAAACCGCAACCACAAACGATCGAGATTTCACAGGACCATCATTACGATCCTTATCAATCTAGTTTCTATTTACGTTTTAGGAAAATGGTTGAGTTTTGTGTGACCTATCGTAAGACTGTAATTGCGACAACGGTTGGGATATTCGTGCTCTCTGTACTGATGTTTAAAATGGTTCCTCAGCAGTTCTTCCCACCATCAAACCGTACCGAGATTTTAGTCGATTTAAAACTTGAAGAAGGCGCTTCTTTAACTGCTACAGAACAAGCGGTGAAAAAGGTTGAACAGTTCCTGTCTAAGCAAAAAGGTATTGATAACTATGTGGCCTATGTGGGTACAGGCTCACCACGTTTTTATTTACCGTTAGACCAGCAATTACCACAAGCGAGCTTTGCACAGTTTGTTGTTTTAGCGACCTCACTTGATGACCGTGATGAAATTCGTCGCTCGCTAGAAACTCAAATTAAACAGTTGCTCCCACAAGTTCGTACCCGTGTGTCATTACTGGAAAATGGTCCGCCTGTAGGTTATCCATTGCAGTATCGTGTGTCAGGTGAAGATCTCAATCTGGTACGTAAAGAAGCACAGCAGGTTGCGAAGGTGATTGGTGAAAACCCAAATACTACCAATGTACATTTGGACTGGGGTGAGCCGAGCAAAATCATTGCGATTCAGATTGATCAAGATCGTGCTCGACAAATGGGTGTCTCAAGTGTGGATTTGGCAAACTTCCTGAATGCTTCAATTACAGGTAGTGCGATTGAACAGTATCGTGAAAAGCGTGAGCTGATCGAAATCCGTTTACGTGGTGATCAAGCTGAGCGTGTTGAAGTCGCTTCTCTTGCAAGTTTAGCAGTCCCAACCGCAAATGGTACGACAGTCCCTTTAGCTCAAATTGCTAAAATTGAATATAAATTTGAAGATGGTCTGATCTGGCATCGTAACCGCTTACCAACAATTACCGTACGTGCAGATATTCGTACCAAATTGCAGCCAGCGACTGTTGTTGGCGAGTTAGCCGAATCAATGGATAAGTTACGTGCTGAGTTACCAAGTGGTTACCTCATTGAAGTGGGGGGAACTGTCGAAGAGTCAGCACGAGGACAAAGTTCGGTCAATGCTGGTATGCCATTATTTTTGGCAGTGGTCATGACATTACTCATGATTCAGCTTAAGAGTCTATCGAGAGCAACTATTGTATTTTTGACTGCACCATTAGGCTTAATAGGAGTAGTTCTGTTCTTACTTTTATTTAATAAGCCATTTGGTTTTGTGGCTATGCTGGGAACCATTGCTTTATCCGGAATGATTATGCGTAACTCGCTCATTTTGATTGATCAGATTGAACAAGACCGGCAAGCAGGGCATCCAACATGGGAAGCGATTATTGACGCAACCGTACGCCGTTTCCGTCCAATTATTCTGACAGCCTTGGCAGCGGTATTAGCAATGATCCCACTTTCACGAAGTATTTTCTTCGGTCCAATGGCCGTTGCAATTATGGGTGGACTGATTGTAGCCACCTTGCTGACATTATTTTTCCTGCCTGCATTGTATGCTGCGTGGTTTAAGGTGAAAAAAACAGCATAAAATACATAAATTTTTTGTGAATAAAGGTGCGAAATATTGAAAACTCCAATATAGTAGCACCTGTCTTTACACAAAAAATACAGGATTATTTCACTGCATAAAAAATAGGCACAGTGCAGTGAATTGAGGTGAAATACAGATGGGGCAAGACCATATCGAACAGCATCGCCGTTATATTGTGATTTCTTATGCGTTCATGTTTCTTGCATTGTTTACGGTTATTTTTGCGGCCTTTGCTTATCTGGTCGCTCGTAAAGTAGCTGTTGTGGATGATGCGGAAGTTTGGATTCATGCTCATGCGCTCTGGATTATGCGCAATGGTATTCTATTCCTCTTCATGTCAGTTTTTGCTGTTGTTTGGTTTATTCCTCTTTTCTTTTTTGCATGGAACAGTAACCTTTGGGTAACGGCATCAACAGTTGCTGGTGTTGTTTTTAGCGCTATTGCTTGGTTATTTTTATTAAATGCATGGTTAAAAGGCTTGTCTAAATATTTAAAAAATAAGGCAGTTTTTTAATATATCTGTTTTTTGAAAGTTTTCCCCTTGTAAATTCGGCTAAAGCCCCCCATTTAGTCGGCAATAGAGTATTGATAAAATTTCCGTGAGGAGCACCGCCAAACATGGCTAAACGTGATTATTATGAGGTTTTAGGCGTTTCAAAAACCGCAAGTGATGATGAGATCAAAAAAGCCTATCGTAAATTGGCGATGAAATATCATCCTGACAGAAACCCTGACAATGCCGAAGCAGAAGAAAAATTTAAAGAAGCTTCAGAAGCTTATGAGATTTTATCGGACAGCGAAAAACGCAGCATGTATGACCGTATGGGACATAATGCGTTTGAAGGTGGCTTTGGTGGCGCTGGTGGTGGCTTTGGCGGTTTCAGTGCAGAAGATATTTTTAGCCAGTTCGGTGATATCTTTGGTGGAGCGTTTGGTGGCGGTGGACGTCAGCAACGCCAACGTCGCGGTTCAGATTTACGCTATGTAATGGAACTTACCCTTGAGGAAGCTGTAAAAGGGGTTAAGAAAACAATTACCTTTACTGCTCCGGCACCATGTGACGTGTGTGATGGTAAAGGCTCTAAAAATCCAAAAGATGTGGAAACTTGTAAAACTTGTCACGGTTCAGGACAAGTGCGTATGCAGCAAGGTTTCTTCTCTGTACAACAAACTTGCGGCACATGTCGTGGCCAAGGCAAAATTATTAAGAACCCATGCCATGCATGTCATGGTTCAGGTGTAGCTGATCGTCAGCAAACATTAGAAGTCACTATTCCAGCGGGTGTCGACAACGGTGACCGCGTTCGTTTAAGTGGTAAAGGCGAGGCGATCCGTGATGGTCAAGCTGGTGACTTATACGTTGAAGTGGTGGTTCGTGAACACGAAATTTTCCAACGTGATGGCGCCGATTTATATATGGACGTACCAGTAAGCATTGCGGATGCTGCACTTGGTAAAGAAATTGAAATTCCAACGTTGGAAGGTCGCGTTAGCTTGAAGATTCCTGAGGGAACTCAAACAGGTAAATTATTCCGTTTACGTGGTAAAGGTGTGCGCCCTGTACGTAGCAGTATGGTGGGTGATTTACTTTGCCGTATCGTGGTAGAAACACCAGTCAACTTAACCTCTCGTCAACGTGAATTGCTTAAAGAATTACAAGCATCTTTCGATGGCGAAGACAGTGCTTCTTCACCAAAGAAAAAATCATTCTTTGATCGCTTATTTGATTAATGATTGATTAGATCGTAAATTAAAAAGAAGGCGGATATTCAAAAAATATCTGCCTTTTTATTGCGCTGATTTATCTTATTATTGTTATTCTGCTTAAAAGAAAATGACTAGCGATTACTCTGTAGGATGAGCGACATCAATATCGTCAACACTTACAATAAGTTCGTTTGATGCAACTGGAGCTACTACAGCCTCGACAGTAGCTTGAGTCACTGGTTGTACAGCTACTTTTACTGCTTCTACTTCTGCGGTTTTTTCTTCAATGATCGGGTCGATATCCTCGACTTTAACTTCAGCATTAGTATTGCTTGCCACACTTGTTTGAGGTGTAGGTGTTGCTGCCTGAGAATTTACATTTGTGGTAATACGTGCTTTAGATAAGCTTTCTAGTGTGTCCCCTGGTTGGATTGCAGGCTCTGCAAATGCCATTGAACTCATCATCCCCATAACGGCTATTAAGCCCATAATTTTCGAATGCATGCTGAACTCCTTATAGTCATCTTTTTTTCATTCGTGGCTCAGTAGTGTGCAGATCAATTCTTTAACTTTTGTGAAAACTGTTTAAATTTCGGTTCATCTTAAAAAATATTTTTTACTTTTTATTGGGAGCAAAGAGTTTTGATATAGTAAGCCAATTACGTAAAACACAAGATTGGGAAGGATTATGTCAGCAGCTCCACGCATTGGTATTTTGGGTGCAGGCGGCCGTATGGGTCGTATACTTATTCAGGCAGTTCAACAAGCAGGTTATCAATTGGGAGCTGCTGTTGTACGCCCAGAAAGTACTTTAATCGGTGCTGATGCTGGTGAACTTGCAGGAATTGGTTCAATTGGAGTGAAGCTTACCGGAAGCTTGGCTGAGGTTCTTAAAGACTGTGACGTTGTAATTGACTTTTCGACTCCTGCTGCGACATCTGAGCATCTAAAGTTATGTCGTGAAGCTGGGGTAGCTATAGTGATTGGAACAACGGGTATGTCCGATGAACAAAAAGCTGAGCTTGATGAAACGGCAAAACACATACCTGTTGTATATGCGGCAAACTATTCTGTTGGCGTAAATGTATCAATCAAGTTACTTGAGCTTGCAGCAAAAGTATTTGGCGATACAGTAGATATTGAAGTGATTGAGGCTCATCACCGTCATAAAGTAGATGCACCATCTGGTACAGCACTCATGATGGGTGAAGCGATTGCTGATACTTTAGGCCGTAACTTAAAAGAAGTTGCTGTTTATGGTCGTGAAGGGCATACCGGTCCACGTGATCGCCAAACCATTGGTTTTGAGACCATCCGTGGTGGCGATATTGTTGGTGAACATACTGTCATGTTTATTGGTGAGGGTGAGCGCGTTGAAGTAACTCATAAAGCGACTAACCGTATGAACTTTGCTGCTGGTGCAGTACGTGCTGCTGCATGGGTTGTAGGTCGTGAAGCGCACAAATACGACATGAAAGATGTGTTAGGGTTGAACGACGTACAGGTGTAAACCATCTGTACACGTCCTATATGTGGCGAGAAAAACAAGATAGAGCAGAACATGAATAAAAAACAAATTGCTTTAACCACTCTTCTTTGCTTAAGCAGCCTCTGTGCAGGGGCTGCCTCTACAGACAAGGCGAAACTCAGCCTTGACCGTAATCATATTAAAGTCTGGACCTATCAAAAGGCCGATAATCCAGTCTTTCAATACAAAGCTGAAACAACCTTTGATGTACCCATTGAGCGTGCTGTTGCAGTAATTTTAGATGTAAATCGCGCAGCGCAATGGGTTCCTTATATGGGTAAAGTTGAAATGCTCTCTCAAGATGAGAAGAAGGGTGAATTTACTTTATATATGGTATTAGATTTTCCTTTTCCCCTAAAAGATCGCGATGTAGTTGTTAAAGGAAAAATGAGTAAAGCCGCTAATGGTGTTATTACGATTAAGAACACAGCGATTAATAGTAATTATCCGACTCAACCCGATGTGGTTCGTTTAACCCGTTATGAAGGTGAATGGACGTTCCAGAAATTAGCGAATAACAAAGTTAAAGTAACCACCAGTGGCTACGCTGACCCAGCTGGTTCAATTCCTTTAAGCTTCGTAAATATGTTTGTTCAGCAGCAACCGTATCAGATGCTGCTTAAAATGAAGCGGGAAGTAATGAACCCGATTTATGAGAAACCTAAATTACCCGATATTTTAAAATAAGTAAGTGAAAAAAAGCGCCTGATCTCAGGCGCTTTTTTTATTAATCTGAACACTGTTGCAAAGCTTGTGTCGGGCTGCTTTCACGTTTGATTTGGAATAGAACCAATGACAAACCTAACCCTGCCAATAATGCACCAGCAAATGATACTGCGCTATAACCCCAACCTAAATCGAGTACTAACGCACCTGCTGCTGCACCGACTGCGTTACCTAGGTTAAACGCACCGATATTTACTGAAGAGGCAAGCCCTGGAGCTTCGTGAGCCACTGACATGACACGCATTTGTAAGGGCGGTACCAAAGCAAAGGTTGCTGCACCCCATATCACCAACGCAATGGCTGCTCCAATCTGGCTTTGAGCAAGAATTGGGAAAGATACCATCATCACAATCAACAGTACCAGGAAACCAATCAGAGTTTTGTTGATGGACAAGTCTGCAAAACGGCCACCTAAATGGTTACCAATCGAGAAACCGACACCAATCAACACCAACATGAACGTAATGAAGGTCGGTGAAGCATGGGTAAACTCAGTCAAACTTGGCGCAATATAGGTATAGAGCGTAAACATTGCTCCTGCACCAAGTACGGTTGTGAGTAATGCAAGCACCACAGGAGTACGCGTTAATACCTTCAACTCGGCCTTTACATTAGGTTTTTGGGCAACCATACCTTGCGGTAGTGCTTTCCATAAAGCGAGCATAGTAATAACGCCGAGCACGGAGATTGCAAGGAAAGACATACGCCAGCCAATATTTTGCCCAACCCATGTTGCCAAAGGTACACCACCAATATTGGCAATGGTTAAACCCATAAACATGGTTGCTACAGCACTGGCTTGTTTGTGCGCAGGTACAATACTCGCTGCCACAACAGAGCCAATCCCGAAAAAGGCACCGTGGTTCAGGCTTGTAATGAGACGTGCACCTAATAAGCTCATATAGCTTGGTGAAAACGCTGCAATCAGGTTACCCACCGTAAAGATCGCCATCAAAAAAATAAGCGCATTACGTCGTGCAAAACCACCAAACCATAGGGTCATGAAGGGGGCACCGAGCATTACACCAAGTGCATAGCCTGTAATTAACATTCCGGCTGTTGGAATTGAAATACCTAAATCATGAGCGATATTCGGTAGCAATCCCATTGGAGAAAATTCCGTGGTACCAATAGCAAAGGCACCAATTGCCAAGGCCAATAACGAGAACGCTGTATTTGATTGAGTGTTCATGAGTTTAGTCCCAAACAGGTGCCCATGGCTCTGGGCTAACTTCACGGCCATTACGGTCGAGCTCAGCAATCATTTGCATTTCAGCCGCAGTTAACTCGATATCCTGTGCTTTTAAGTTGCTAATCAGGTTTTCACGTTTAGTCGAAGATGGAATAACTGCAAAACCACGTTGCAATGCCCATGCCAGTGCAATTTGTGCTGTTGACGCTTTATTTGCTGCCGCAATTTCAGCTAAAACAGGGTCGTGAAGCACTTTGCCGTATGCAAGCGTCATGTATGAAGTGACATCAATATTCTTCTCTTGTAAGAAATTTACAAGTTTATGGTTTTGAAGATAAGGACTCAGCTCAATCTGGTTCGTTGCAATATGCTCTACACCAATTGTGTCAATTGTTTGTTGGGTAAGTGCAATATTGAAGTTCGAAATACCAATTTGTTTGGTTAAGCCTTGTTGTTTTGCTTCAAGTAAAAGCTGCATGATTTCAGGAATCGAAACACCTAAGTCCGGTGCTGGCCAGTGAATCAAAGTTAAATCGACATGTTCAGTACGAAGCTTTTGTAAGCTCTCTTTTAAGCTTGGAATAAACTTCTCTTGGGCAAAATTATCTACCCAGATTTTTGTAGTTAAAAATAAGTCCTGACGTGATACGCCACTTTCAGCAATCGCTTGACCAATTGCTGCTTCATTTTCATAAATTTGAGCAGTATCAATTGCACGATAACCGACATCTAGCGCATTTTTAACAGAATCAATCACAGCTTGTTCTTTAAGGCGGAAAGTTCCTAGACCAAAACGTGGGATATTCATGTATTCACCTGAAATTAAATAATTGTTTAACTTGAGGTGCATTTTGCTTTTTTTATTGTTGCGAAAAAATAGATGAATAAGCAAAATATCTTTGAAGTTTAGTCAATAATAGAATAAACCATGAAATCAACAATTGAAGAACTTATTGCCTTTATCACAATTGTTGATACAGGTTCATTTGTGGCGGCAGCAGAACATTTAAAGCAAACACCTTCAGGGGTGAGTCGATCTCTTACACGTTTGGAAGCGAAGTTAGATGTGACTTTGATAGAGAGAACAACGCGTAAACTGAAACTCACTCAAGAAGGGCAACAGTTCCTTACGAAGGCTCGAAAAATTTTAAATGAACTGAATGCGGCCGAAGAAGAACTACAAAAGTCTGATCAAGGTACTGCCGGTCTTATTCGGGTTGATTCTGCCACACCGTTTGTTTTGCACGTGATTGCACCATTAATGCATAAGTTCCGTGAGTATTACCCCGATATTGAAATCGAGTTAAATAGTAATGATCAGGTGATTGACTTACTTCAGCATAAAACCGATGTCGCATTTCGATTTGGGGAGCTTAATGACTCTAGTCTGCACGCCAAATTGGTATGTAAGAGCCGTTTATATATTGTGGCAAGTCCTGACTATCTAGCTTTTAAGGGAACACCAACACAACCTGAAGAACTTAAGCAGCATGATTTGATTGGTTTTACCAGACCGACATATATCAATAGCTGGCCAATTAAAATCGGTGACGAATATTTTTTCGCACAAGCAAACATTAAAGCTTCTAGTGGTGAGACTGTGCGCCAGCTGACAATTAGGGGACATGGTATTGCACGGCTATCTGAATTTGAAATTTGGAAAGATATGGAAGAAGGGAGATTGATTGCATTATTTGAAGATCAAATTGAACATCAATATCAAAGCATCCATGCTGTGTATTATCAACAAGAGCATCTACCAAAACGAATACGTTTATTTATTGAGTTTTTGGCAGAACAGTTAAAAGATGGTTTTAAAACCTGTCTCTAAAAGTTCCATAGATATCACTTGGAAAATGAACTTCTAAAATGGGAATTGTTTGTCCTTCTGCTGAATGTTGGGAAAGAAAATAGCTTTTTTGCTGGTCTCGGCAGCTAAAATATAAGTTTGAATAAACTGAATTCACCATGACAACTTCATTTGAGCTATTTCGTTTATATTGATAATGAGAAATCTCACTGGTCTCTTCATCAGTTCGCTGTTCCATTTTGTAGTCTTGTTGGTTGGTCATTTTTAAATAACCTTCAATCAAACTTTGGCAAACCGTGTGTCTGTGCTGCTCATTTTTGGGCTGTGGTTGGCAACCTGCTAAAACAATAGTAAATAACAATATAGCTTTTAATTTCATTGGTTTGCTACTCTCTGAGTTGATTTTCATAGCCTAAAGGTGTTCTATAAACCAGTACAGATACAGAAATTTTTAAAAAAGCAGCACAGAATGACTTTCCAATATCAGGTTCTTGCCAATCAGTTAGCACACCGTATTTATCAAGATGAACTGAAACCTCATCAGAAGCTTATTTCCTTACGAGATTTTGCCCGTCAACATGGTATTAGTTTAAGTACAGCAAAAAGTTGCTATGAATTACTTGAGGCGAGGGGGCTTATTTATGTAAAGCCGAAGTCAGGTTATTTTGTGGTTGCTCGCACCCCATCTAGCCCTATTCCGGATAGTCCAGATTTCTTATCTTTGCCTCGGCATGTCTCAAATCTGGAATTGCATAACCAAATTCAGGAAGCTGCCTTACAAAGCCACCTTGTACCTTTGGGATCGATTCAGTTAA
The DNA here is from genome assembly GCF_000588255.1 of Acinetobacter sp. 1424608. Classification (NCBI taxonomy): domain Bacteria; kingdom Pseudomonadati; phylum Pseudomonadota; class Gammaproteobacteria; order Moraxellales; family Moraxellaceae; genus Acinetobacter; species Acinetobacter sp. 1424608. The sequence continues at coordinate 263,670 of NZ_JFXL01000003.1, read as the reverse complement.
CGCCGCACTTTATTCCTGTAGAGGGTTTACGTCGTTCTATTCAACGGGCTTTAAAAAATTGTCAGCCTCAAGATTTTCTTTATTGTAATAAACAAGGCCATGAACAATTAAGAAAAGCGCTATCTGATCATTGGCGTGAAGATGGTATTTATATCGCTCCAGAAGATATTTTTATTACCAATGGCTGTATGCCGGCTTTGTCTTTAGTAATTCAGAAACTCACTGAAGTGGGCGATAGTATTCTTATTCCTACACCCACCTACAATGGTCATTTACAGTTATTAGCAAGTTTAAAACGACAAATTGTTGAGATTCCGGCAGATCATCGTGGCATTGATCTTGAGCGCTTAGAGTCTTTAATGCAGCAAGGTTTAGCAAAAGTTTGCTTAATGACAGCCAATTATCAAAATCCATTGGGATATTGTTTTAGTAATGCAGAGAAACAGAAGATTGCTGAATTAGCTGCAAAGTATCAGTGTTTTATTATTGAAGACGATATTTTTGGTGAATGTGGCTACAGTAGTGAGCGACCATTACCCATTCGATATTGGGACCGCGAAGGTTATGTGGTTTGGTGTGGTTCGGTTTCTAAGTCTTTGTCGAGTGCGTATCGAGTAGGATGGTTTTGTTTAACAACAAAGCTAGAACATTTAAAACTTGAACTGCTGGTAAGTAATATTGGCGTGAATACACCCTTGCAGTTAGGTCTAGCTGATTTTATTTATAGTCGTGGTTATCGAGAGCATTTAGAGCAGTTAAGACCAAATTTAATGCGACAAGTCGAAGAATACCGTAGCTGTATTTTAAAAGCTTTTGAAGGTATACCAATTGCATTGAGCCAGCCCGAAGGCGGATATGCATTATGGATACAGTTACCTAAGAGTGTAGATAGTTTAGCGCTCTATTACACTGCTCAAGCTCAGGGAATTACGGTGGTACCGGGTCATGTTTTTGGTGAGGATGAACGCTATCGACATTTCATTCGTTTAAACGCAGGCCATGAGTTAACTGCCGATGTCCGCCAAGCAATTATGAGCTTGGCAGACTGGTCGCGACAACAGATGAAAACGGTGAGTTAGTTTTATTCTGCAAAGTCTGCCTTAAGCACAATGCGATAGCGTGCCTGACCTGAGTGTAGACGTTCAATTGCTTCATTGAGCTGTGACATTGGAAATAGCTCAATTTGAGGTGCAATTTTTTTGCGTGCGGCAAACTTTAAAAGTTGGCGTAGAGCAGCAGGTGAACCAGTAGGTGAGCCTGTTACTGATTTGGCACCATCAATAAGTGAGCCGACAGAAACAGGAACAGGTTCTAAGGTCAGCCCTAAGAAGTGCAACGAACCGTTTGGTGCTAGCGTAGAAATAAAAGCTCGCCAATTTAAAGTCACATTTACGGTACTCAGCAATAAATCAAATTTACCTTTTTGAGCTTTTACCGCTTCTGTATCGCGACTATTTACTACATGGTCGGCTCCCATTGCTTTGAGTTCTTCGGTTTTATCTGGGTTAGAACTAAAAGCAGTGATTTCACAGCCCCAGGCTTTGAGTAGCTTAATGGCGATATGACCTAAACCGCCAATACCAATCACACCCACATGATGCGTTGCTTGTATTTTGTGTTTGAGTAATGGGTCAAAAACGGTAATTCCGCCGCAAAGTAGGGGACCAGCACTTTCAGCGTCTAAATCATCTGGAAGGGGAATGGCCCATTGCCAGCCTGCACGGACTTTATCGGCAAAGCCACCTGCATGACCCACGATTGTTGCGACATTTTCGCCCGTACAAAGTACTTGCTGACCACCAATACATTCATCACACGCTTGGCAACTTTCAGCAGTCCAGCCAATACCGACACGTTGTCCAATTTGTAAACCTTTGGCTTCTGAACCCAAAGCTACAATTCTTCCAATAATTTCATGACCTGCAACTACGGGGTAGACTGTTGAGCGCCACTCATTGTTCAGAACTGAAATATCAGAATGACACAAACCACAATATTCAACTTTTACCTCAACTTGATGCGGTTGTAATTCACCTGCATCAAATTGGTAAGGAACCAGTTTTTCACCTGCCTGCATTGCTGCATAAGCCTGAATCGTATTATTGCTCATCGGAAACTCCTTAAGCGGATTTGAACCGTTCTGGTGGGTTATGAAGCTTTAAATTGACAATCGTTTTCATGATCATTGACCATACCCACTGCCTGCATAAACGCATAGCAGGTGGTTGGACCAACAAATTTGAAACCATTTTTTTTAAGCGTTTTAGATAGCTTTACACTGAGCTCAGTTTGAGCAGGGGCCTTACGATAATCTATAACATCATTGTGCTGAGGAGTGGCATCTACAAACTGCCAAAGCCATTTAGAAACATCACCAACTTGGGCTTTAAGGGCTTGCCAAGCAATCGCATTATCGCGAATGGCTTTGAGTTTGCCTAAGTGACGAATTAAGCCTGCATCGGATAGTTTTGTTTCTAAAAAGTCATCTGTAAATGCGGCAATGTCAGCAATAGAATGATTAAAAAAGTGCTGGCGGTAGCTTTCTCTTTTTTTGAGTACGGTAATCCACGATAAGCCAGCTTGTTGGCCTTCAAGACAAAGCATTTCAAATAATCGGGCTTCGTCGTGTTCTGGTTTGCCCCATTCTTCATCATGGTAAGCAATATAGAGTGGATCGTTGGAACACCATCCGCAGCGTTGAATTTTCATGATGATGCTCCTTATATTTATCTTGGTATTTTAGAGTTTGAATGGTACCCATTCATTTGGGCGAGTATCCCAATAATATAGTTCGGCTTGGGTTAAGTCTTCAAACTTGAGCCAAAAATCTTTGCCGACTTTATCTGAAAAACCGGTACTGATCAGTAGGGCATCATCGCTGATTTCCATGATCCAGCCTTGATAGCTATTGCCATTTAGAATGATCTTTTGCTGGTTGCCAGACTCGGCAAACTCTACTAAGCGATTGATCAGCGCTTCCGACATAAAATGTTCCTAGCGTAAATATGAATAAGGATTAACAGCACCACGACCTTTACCATCTAAGTAAAGACCATAATGAAGATGAGGTGAAGTATAACGTGCATTTCCCGTATTGCCGACATAGCCAATCAGATCGCCTTTTTTGACATAGTCACCCACGTTTAAGCCACGTTTATGTCCATCAAGATGAGCATAATAATGCCATGTTCCTGCCGGGCCTAAAATCCAGATGACTTTGCCACCGAGGTTATTATTACGAAGATCAGCCACTAGTCCTTCGGTTGTACTGTACACTTTGGTTCCACGTGGAGCCAAAATATCAATTCCTTCGTGGCTACGACCCTGACTCCGAGCAGCGCCCCATGTGTCTTTTAACTCATCTCGATCGACTCCTTTTACCGGAACGGGAAGTCGACTTGGAAGCTGCATACTCTTGAGTTTGCTGACTTGAGTTGGTGAAAGCGGAGCAGGCTTTTTAGGTGCACTGGCACAGGCTGCCAAGAGAATAATGAGAAAACCAAGTGAGAGATGGGAAACTAAACGTCGCACAAAATACTCCCTGTCATAGCCATGTCAAAATTATTTTGCCCACTATGTCATGAACGGCTTGTCGAGATCAATTTTTTCATAGCGGTTGGAACACCTTTAGCAATAGCTTGTTCCGGGCTTAACCATTGGCCTTCAAGTTCAATCGCCAGATGTTCTTTTTGATCAGGTTCCACGTGGAACGCATGAGCATTAAGTAACCATGTGAAGTGAGTGAAGCTATGACTGATCTGAAAAGTTTGTGCTTGAGGTTGTAGTTTAAATTGCTGGCTTATGTTCAGACGTTCATGTTCATTTTCTAAAATAGGTAAACAAAATAAACCGCCCCATAGACCATGAGCTTGGCGTTGCTGCCAGAACCATTCATCTTCGCACTGAATAATAAGAACATCTGCCGTTTTAACAGGCGGTGTTTTTTTCGGTTTTTTTAAAGGTAATTCTTGTTCTAAACCTTGCTGATAAGCCTGACAATGAGATTGCATTGGGCAATATAAACAAAGAGGCTTTTTAGGTGTACAGATGGTTGCACCCAAGTCCATAATTGCTTGAGTGTAGTCATGGTTGCGTTGGGTTGGGCATAGCTCTTCAGCGAGTTTCCACATTTCACGTTCGTGTTGTGGCTTGCTTAAGTCATCCTCAATGGCAAAGAAACGAGCTAAAACGCGCTTCACGTTGCCGTCCATAATTACGCCGTACTGACGCAAACCTAAAGACATAAGCGCGCCTGCAGTCGAGCGACCAATGCCGGGTAGTGCAATCCATTCTTCTAAGGTTTCAGGAAATTTGCCTTGCTGTGCTACCAGGCCAGCAGCTTTATGCAAATTGCGTGCACGAGCGTAATAGCCAAGACCTGCCCAATAAGGGGCTACTTCATCCCAAGTTGCATGGCCTAAAGCTTCTACAGTTGGGAAGCGCTCCATAAAGCGGTCAAAATATTGAAGAACTGTTTTTACCTGAGTTTGCTGTAACATAATTTCAGAAACCCAGACTTTGTATGGATCATCTGCGACTTGCCAAGGCAAATCATGACGACCATGTTGATCGAACCAGTTTAAGAGGGCATCAGAAAAAGAAAATTCAGGCATGAACAGCTATAGAAGAAAAGTAAGGGTTAAATTATAGCTGAAATTTGGGTTAAGTTTTGTTTAAAGCAAGCAATCAGAACGAGCCTGCTAAAATAGAGACTACTTTAAAACGAGTAGTCTCTGCTTCAAGCATAAAAAGGATTAATCCTCTTTTACGCCCCAACGTTGATCAAGTTTCAACGGTTGGTTTTTATAGTAAGGAATGACATGAATATGGAAATGGTCAGAAGTTTGTCCAAACACTTCACCATCATTAAAGCCAATATGGAAACCAGCTGGTTGATGACGAAGCTGAGTTTCATGACGGGCAATTTCAAGAAGTGTCAGTAAGCTTTCATGCTCTTTAGAGGTAATGTCAAAAAACGAACTTACATGGCGCAGTGGAGTCACTACACAGTGGCCTTTAGACAACGGATTTGGGTCAGGTAAAATTACAGCAAATTCATTCTTATCAATGATGTCATATTCATCAAAATTGCAATACGGACATTTCTTGTCAGTCATTGTTGTATCCTCTCATGTTATTCCATTAAACCCCGAGTGCGGGAAATAAGACTAGGCTTTGCTCTAGCTCAACGGGAGTATAGTTATTGAAGTATGGTTTAAAAAATACAGGAAAAATATTGCAAAGTCATAAAGATTTAAGGGAGCAAATGCGAAAAAAGAACCATTTGCTCCAAATTTGCTTCTTTTATTTTAAAGTACGTTCTAATAAAGCGTACATTTTAGCAAGGCCTTGTTTTTCCGCTTCGCTGTTGTAGCCAAGATCTACGCCGTTCGCTTTAGCTCTTTCATCTGCAAGCGGGTTACTAAAGCCATGTTTAGCATCTTTTAAAACCACTACCTCATGTTTAACCTCAGCAGCTTGCATCTCTTTTTCAAAATTAGCAACATCTTCTAAGGTGACCATGCTGTCTAGTTCACCATGTAGAACCAATACCTCACCTTGAATGTTGCCCTTTTGAGCAGGTGCCTTAGGAGTTAATGTACCATGGAATGTCGCTGTTGCTTTGAGGGGAGCACCTGAGCGAGCTAAATCGAGTACCACTTTGCCGCCATAGCAAAAACCTACTGCTGCAAGTTTTTCACTATTTACTTCTGGTTGAGCAGCCAAAGTTTGAAGCCCCGCACTAGCACGATCAGTCACTGTGTCTAACTCTTCAAATGTCTGCATCATCCATTCGTAAGCTTGAGCAGCAGTCGTCGTCACTTTTTTATCGCCATACATATCAATTGCAAGTGCAGCATAGCCGTGTTCAGCAAGTTCACGCGCACGTTGTTCAGTGTATTCGTTACGTCCCCACCACTCAGGACCAATAATGACACCAGGTACAGGGGTCTCACTTTCTGGAGCTGCAAAGTAACCAATTAAATGGCTGCCATCTGGTGCAGTGTATTGAATTTCACGGGTTTTAATTGCTGTACTCATGACATTAATCCTGAAATTTAACTTGGTTTAAATACACTTGATTAAAGCATAAAAAATAAAAGCTATATAAATAACTATGTAAAAATCTACATCAAAAGAAAAACATAGAAACATTTGGGTAATAAAAAAGAAGGAACAGGTTCCTTCTTTTTTATATGGTCATAATTAAATTAGGTTCGGCCTCGCGAAATAAAACCAATAACAGCGAGAATTACAGCCACAACTAATAAAATCACGGCAAAGTCTTTAGATAACCCTGCAACACCACCAAACCCTAATAGACTGGCAATGAGTGCAATCACTGCAAAAATTATTGCCCAACGGAACATATGCTGTCCTCCTTATTTTTCATTGTGTTTTTACTATATAGCGTGTTTTTTACACGGAATGTGTCGTTTATGTGGTTGAAATGTATATTAAACAATCATTTTGTGATGCTAAAAATACGGTTTCTTTCCTTAAGCAGAGATTACTTCAATGCTATAATCTGAGTTTGCTTTATGTATATAGCTGTTAAAACCTATGTCTACCGAGACCTCACTTCGTCCATTGTTTTGGAAAAATTATACGCTTGAGCAGCTTACACAGCCTGAGTGGGAAGCTTTGTGTGATGGGTGTGGTTTATGTTGTCTGGTCAAGCTAGAAGATGAAGATACACATGAAGTAGCTTACACCAAGGTAGCGTGTAAATTGCTGGATTGTTCTACCGGACGTTGTTCAGACTATTCAAATCGTCAGCAGCAAGTTCCTGACTGTTTACAGTTGACGCCGGAAAGCTTAAAAACCATACACTGGTTACCATCGAGCTGTGCCTATAAACGGTTGAATGAAGGTAAGAATTTACCTTCTTGGCACTATTTAAATACGGGTACGAGACAAAGCGTGGTTAAGGCGAAAAAGTCGGTTGCAGGACGATGTATTCCTGAAACTGATGTACATGAAGATGACTTAGAAGATTATGTGGTGCGTTGGGTGCGTTAATACGCTCCCGATGGGCATTTTTAATTACAGCGTATAATAAAGTAACATTTTTATCGTAAATTTTTTAATTATCTCCGTTATATAAAAAATAAAAGAGAAGGAGATAAAAATGATGAAACGACTAGCAGCCCCCTTATTATGTAGTAGCTTTTTCTTGTTAATGGCTTGTGGTTCTAACAATACTAATTCAAAAAGTCCTGAACAAAATACAACTGCAAAAACAGAGCAAACTAGTGGTGCCAAACAAGTTTATCAGGTCGAGGCAGTCGCACATTTTAATGAGCCTTGGGCAATTACCACTTTGCCGGACCAACGTTTATTAGTCACTGAACGGCAAGGTAAATTAAAAATTTTTAATCCCCAAAATAAACAAGTACAAGATGTTCAGGGTGTTCCAGTGGTGAACTATGGTGGCCAAGGTGGTTTAGGAGATGTCGCTTTGCATCCAGATTTTGCCGAAAATCACTGGATATATCTCAGTTATGCGGCCAAAGGGCAAGGCGGATCTGGTGCGGTGATTTCACGTGCAAAATTAGATTTATCTAACCCTAATCAGCCAAAACTTAAGTATATAAAGCAGATTTGGCAGCAAGTACCTAAAGTTTCAGGACAGGGCCATTATGGGCATCGTATGCTTTTTGGCGCAGATGGTAAGCTTTGGGTCAGTTCAGGTGAGCGCCAAAAGTTTGACCCTGCCCAAGACATGAAAAGTAATTTGGGTAAAATTCTACGTTTAAATGATGACGGTTCAGCAGCTGTAGGTAACCCTTTTTATAAGCAAGGCGGTGTTACTGCTGAAATATGGTCACTTGGACACCGTAATCCCTTAGGCATGGCCTTTGACCGCCAAGGACAGCTATGGGTGGTTGAGATGGGGCCTAAAGGTGGTGATGAGCTTAATATCATCGTTAAAGGTGAAAACTATGGGTATCCGGTTGTTTCAAATGGCGACCATTATTCAGGTCAGCCTATTCCAGATCATAACACTCGCCCAGAGTTTAAAGCACCCGAGATAGACTGGACTCCTGTAATCTCACCGTCGAGCTTAATTATTTATCGCGGGCAACAATTTCCGGCATGGCAAAATAAAGCCTTAATTGGTGGGTTGTCTTCACAAACCATTGTAGTTGTAGATTTAGAGCATAAGCCCGTAAAAGAAGTGCAAAGATTAGAGATGAAGCAACGTATTCGTGGGTTACATGAAGCACAAGATGGCTCAATTTGGGTAATTGAAGATGGCCCGAATGCTCGTTTACTCAAGCTGAGTAAGAAACTCTCTTAAGGCCTTGAGTTAGCCTATAAATAACGGATGGGTCTCATAGATTCAAATTGTAGATTTCTGTGAGACACAATAGACTATAGTGAAAAGACGATAAAGCTATTTGAGATGTCAGACACCCATATTCCACTTCCTGAACGCCTGCGCCCGAGAGACTTGTCTGAAATTATTGGGCAAGATCATTTGTTAGGTGAACATGCACCCTTACGTCAAATGATTGATCAGGGACATTTGCCTTCTATTATTTTTTGGGGGCCTCCAGGCGTTGGTAAAACGACAATTGCTTTGCTTTTAGCTCAGGCAATAGATCGTCCGTTTGTGAGCTTATCTGCGCTGAATACGGGCGTAAAAGAATTACGTGAAGTGATTGCAGAAAGTGGTGATTTACTCACACCTGTAGTTTTTATTGACGAAATCCATCGCTTTAATAAATCACAACAAGATGCATTATTAGGTGCCGTGGAAAAAGGAAAAATCACCTTAATTGGCGCGACCACTGAAAACCCGTCTTTTGAAGTCAATAGTGCACTTTTATCGCGCTGTCAGGTCTATACCTTAAACAGTTTAGATAGTGAGGCAATTCAGACTTTACTTAACAATGCACTTCAAAACGATAAATTCTTAAAAGAACGCTATATTCATATTGAAGAGTATGATGCTCTTTTACAGTTTGCAGCAGGTGATGCCCGTAAAGCACTCAATTTACTAGACTTAATTGCAAGTACTTTTGAGCCAGAAGTTGAAAATACGATTACCAATGCGGTTGTAGTAAAAGTCGCTCAGCAAAATATTGCGCGTTATGACAAATCGGGTGAACAGCATTACGACCTCGTTTCTGCCTTTATCAAATCGATTCGTGGTAGTGATCCGGATGCGGCTTTGTACTGGATGGCGCGGATGCTTAAAGGTGGGGAAGATCCGGTTTTTATTGCAAGACGTATGTTGATTGCCGCTTCAGAAGATATTGGAAACTCGAATCCAAATGCACTATTGCTTGCTGGTGAATGTTTCCGTTCGGTACAGGCAGTGGGAATGCCTGAGGCGCGAATTATTCTGGGTCAAACCGCGGTTTACCTAGCAACCAGCGCAAAAAGTAATAGTACTTATCTCGCGATTAATAAGGCCTTAGAACTTGCTGAGAAAACGGCAAATTTACCAGTGCCTTTACACTTGAGAAATGCGCCAACCAAGCTGATGAAACAGCAAGGTTATGGAATTAATTATCTCTATCCTCATGACTACCCAGAGCACTTTGTGTTGCAAGACTATTTGCCTCCTGAGTTAAAGGGAACCAAACTTTATGAGTCGGCGAGAAACAAGCGTGAAGTTGAAGGCGAGCGCTTACAGCAACGCAGATGGCAACAGGAGCAATAGTTCTCTATTGCTTCTTGCTATTCCAATTCTTCAGTGACCTGACCGTAAATCAGTAGGGTAAACACACCTGTACCACCAATAATATTTCCAATGGTAGTTGGAATCAGGAAATTAAACAGATATTCACCAACAGAAGCCTCTCCTTGCCAGACCAGATAGGACATTTCGGTAGAACCAACCACAACGTGGGTAAAGTCGCCTAGTCCTATCAGATAAGTCATAAAAAAGATGACTAGAAATTTATTGCTGACTGAAGGTAGCATCCACACCAATGCGGCAATTAAAAGTCCCGACATAACCCCTTTAAGCAGGTTCTGGATTGCAGAAAAAGATGCAACATGATGCGCCAGCTCATCTAGTGCTTTATCAATGTCTGGAGTAAACAGGTCTGTGGTCAGGAAAAATAAACTCGCCAAAGCTGTTCCAATGATATTGCATAGAATCACAATCCCCCATAAACGCCCTACAGCTCGTAATTTGTCCAAACTAAAAGGTTTAAATAAGGGTACAACTGTAGTAATGGTATTTTCGGTAAAGAGTTGCATGTGGCCCAAAATAGCAATCAGGAATCCAATGGTATAACCAAAATTGGTGATTAAATCGGTCCAGATGGCATCAGTTGGGATATAAGAAGCAATAATCGCTTTAAATACAAATGAGAAGCTAATGACCAAACCAGCAGCAATTCCTGAAAAGATCAGTGCAGCTGTTGGGCGATCCAGTTCTTCCGCACCATCACGGCGGATAATTTCATAGACTAAACGGGGTGACAGTTTCTCGTGTTCTTCTACTGCCATTTTTTCACGCCAGCTTAAGGTTTGCTCGACCTTTTTTTCCTCTATTTCATGATCCATCAGATTTGCTCCTCACTGAATAAATATTTTTTACTTATTATTTTTATTCATTGTTAAGGCAGCATTCGGGATAAATCCAGTTTATTCCTACCAGCTTTATGTGTCTTTTTATAAATTGAAGGGTACGGCAGTAAGCAAAATAATATACGGATGAACGTAATTAACCAGATAAGACCATTAAGTATAAAAAGAGATTGAGAGTATCGTATGGCAAGACTATTTACCGCCCGAGTGAAAAGCGAGCGTTCTCTATAAACTAGTTAGGTTTGAGATTGAGCGCTTACAGCAACGCAGAGAATTAAAGTAATGTATATGTTCTCAATGTACGTATGAGTTTCATATAGTCACCTTGAGAAGCTTCAGAAATAACGGTTTCTACTTCAGCTTGGCTCCAACCTTGTTTCAAAGCAGAATCGCTAAAATTAGATAAAATCACTAATGGGTTTTCACCAAAATGTATCGAGTGATTCATTAATTTCTTTTCAGGCTTAAATAGTTTCATTGGATTCACCATACTTTAAATTTAATTATTGTGATGCAATTAATGTTTTTTTAGATTTTAGTGCTTTGTTTTTAGATTGTGCAAGTCATAATTTAATTAAATATACAAATCTGTCTACTTTCCTTAAATTCTTGGGTGCTGGAAATAAAAAAACCGAGCTGAAATGCCCGGTTTTTTTAATGAAGCTGACGAATTAGATGTCAGATAAATCTACGCCTAAACGAGCAGCAACTTCTTCATAAGCTTCAACAACACCGCCTAAACCTTGACGGAAACGGTCTTTGTCGAGTTTCTTCTTAGTGTCTTTATCCCATAAACGGCAACCGTCTGGAGAGAATTCATCACCAAGTACGATACGGTCATGGAAAACACCAAATTCAAGTTTGAAGTCCACCAAAATCATGTTGCCTTCAGCAAATAATGCTTTTAATACATCATTTACTTTATAAGTTAACACTTTCATTTGTTCTAACTGTTCAGCAGTCGCCCAACCTAAAGCAATCGCTTGAGATTCGTTAACCATTGGATCGCCTAGGCCATCATCTTTGTAGAACAATTCAAATGTAGGAGGAGTAAGCTCTTTACCTTCTTCTACACCTAAACGACGGCATAAAGAACCAGCTGCGTAGTTACGGATTACACATTCAACAGGAATCATTTGAAGTTTTTTAACAAGAACTTCAGTTGGAGAAAGCAATTTTTCAAAATGCGTTTCGATACCCGCTTCAGCAAGCTTTTCCATGATGAAGGCGTTAAAACGGTTGTTCACCTTGCCTTTACGATCTAGTTGTTCGATTTTTTCGCCATTGAACGCAGAGGCATCATCACGAAAGACTAAAATCAGATGGTCGGCATTGTCTGTTTCATATACAGATTTTGCTTTACCAGTATAGAGCAAGGTTTGTTTTAACATGAGGGAACCTTTTAAAAAAAAATGCCTAGTAAACGACTAGGCTGGCCAATTTTGGTAAATCTGGTTTAACACTTCCGCAGCAACATCAGGGCTTGCAAAAGTGTTGTCTGGATTAAAGAGAGCAAGGCTATGACTAGAGCCAACACCAGTCAGTTTAAGCACATAAGTTTTGTCATTTACTTTAATCGTCGCTTGATTACTGCCTTGAGCGATAACATTGTAATTTAACGTGCTTAGGGTTGCTTTGGTGTATTGCCAAATCTCGGCAGTACTTCCATCAATTTTTAACAGTGGATTCTTATTACCATCTGTTACAAGTTGAGGGCGACTAAGCGCACTACCTGATTGAGCAGATGTATCTGCTGTATCAGCTTGGGTTTGTTCAGGACGTGGCAATGCAAAACGGTTGCCACGCTTGTTTTCAAACTTCGGCGCATGATCGATAGCGAGCTGGTCTACTGTTGGTGCAGGATACAAAGGAGTCGCTGGTCGTACAGTTGCATCGGCAGGGTACTCAAGCGGGGCGAGTTGCTTTGCTTTTTTATAATCTAAAGAGTGATTATTGAGTGCGAAGCGACCACAGCCAGCTAAACTTAAGGCTGAAACTGCAAGGACTAAACCAAGACGTAATTGCATCATAAATTGCTCTTATTAAATAATTCCCGCATCTTTTAGGGCATTGCGGAGAGGTTCGCGATATTGCTCAGCGAGAGGAGTGAGTGGTAAACGAATACCAGTATCAATCAGTCCCATCTCATGTAGTGCCCATTTCACAGGAATTGGGTTTGATTCGCAAAATAGAATATTGTGTAAATTTGCAATCTTATTGTTAAGCGTCTTCGCTTGTGGCTCATCTTTAGCAATTGCAACCGCGCATACTTCACTCATTGCCTTAGGTGCAATGTTTGCAGTAACCGAGATATTACCGTCTGCGCCAAGAAGCATAAGTTCCCATGCAGTTTCATCGTCACCTGAGTAAACAGCCATTTTGCCGTTTAAAGCTTCAATTAAGGCTTTACCACGAGGTACGTCACCTGTAGCGTCTTTAATACCCACAATGTTAGGAATCTCTGCTAAACGTACTGCTGTATCGTTTGACAAGTCTACGCCTGTGCGACCAGGTACGTTATAGAGAATAAGAGGTAATTCAACAGCTTCAGCAACTGCCTTGTAGTGCTGGTAAAGGCCTTCTTGGGTTGGTTTGTTATAGTATGGTGTTACAAGTAAAGCTGCATCAGCACCGAGGTCTTTAGCTGCTTTAGTTAATTCGATTGCTTCACGGGTTGAGTTTGCACCAGTACCGGCAATAATTGGAATACGTTTATTGGCTACACGAATAATTTCTTTAATAACCTGTGTGTGCTCTTCCATGCTCAATGTTGAGGCTTCGCCGGTTGTACCGACGGCTACAATACTGTTTGTACCTTGTTCTATGTGCCACTCAACCAGCTTCTCAAGACTCTTCCAATCTACACCGCCATCTTTCAACATGGGAGTGACAATTGCGACGATTGAGCCTTGAATGGTCTGTGCTTGCTGAGTCATTTTAAAAAATATCCTATTTATCCATCCGAATCTGAGGTAAGAAAAACAAAATGTGGGATGGTTGCAGTATTTTGATTGTCCAGTTCTAACAATAACAGATTGTTGAATGACAATTATGCAAATTATGACTGATCAGACGCATAAGAACAATATGCTTAACTGATAAACCCTATGTAAACTTGAGCAAAACATAGAATGCCAATTTGATCATTTCAAGTAAAAGACAGTAAATATGACAATATGGTGCAATTCTGCGAATCCCTACTTGATACAGTCTTTTTTATGGCAAGATAAAATGCATATTTTTCCCGAATGGGACTTAAGATGGCATGAAAATGAAGAAACAACCACAAAATTCGGCTTTAGTCGTAGTTGATGTACAAAATGGTTTTACGCCGGGCGGAAACCTGGCAGTTGTCGACGCCGATACTATTATTCCAACCATTAACCAACTTGCTGGTTGTTTTGAAAATGTCGTCCTGACTCAGGACTGGCATCCAGATAATCATATTTCTTTTGCAGTCAACCATGTGGGCAAGCAGCCATTTGAAACCATTGAACTCGAGTATGGACTACAAGTGCTTTGGCCTAAGCATTGTGTACAAGGCACGCATGATGCTGAGTTTCATCCAGATTTAAATATTCCGACAGCTCAGCTGATTATCCGAAAAGGTTTTCATGCTCATATTGATAGCTACTCGGCTTTTATGGAAGCAGACCACACCACAATGACGGGTTTAACGGGTTACTTAAAAGAGCGTGGCATTGATACGGTTTATGTGGTTGGTATTGCCACGGACTTTTGTGTCGCATGGACTGCTTTAGATGCAATTCAACTCGGCTTTAAAACTCTAGTGATTGAAGATGCGTGCAAAGGTATTAATCTCAACGGTTCGTTAGAACAGGCATGGCAAACCATGCAGCAACAAGGGGTTATCCGTATTCAATCGACTGACTTGTTAAGTGAATGCTAGAGATAGTGCCCATGATGTTTGGGCTTTAATTGCGATTTGATATGGATGAACAGCATGTCTGCATTATTACGTTTTACTCAATTTGTTCAAAAAACGTTTGCTTTATGGGTCATCGTTTTTGCGGCATTGGCACTCTGGCAACCTGAATTTTTTGTCTGGCTTAAAGCTTATATTCCATGGATCTTGGGCATTATTATGCTCGGCATGGGAATGACCATGACCGTAGACGACTTTAAAGGGGTATTACAAAGCCCTAAAGCGGTGTTGATTGGGGTGGTAGCACAGTTTGTGGTGATGCCGGGTTTGGCATTTGTTCTGTGTAAATTATTTAATTTACCTCCTGAAATCGCAGTTGGGGTTATTTTGGTGGGGTGTTGCCCAGGCGGAACAGCTTCAAACGTGATTACCTACATGGCCAAAGGTAATGTGGCTTTATCGGTCGCTTGTACATCGGTATCAATACTTTTAGCACCTGTATTAACACCTGCTATTTTCTATCTACTTGCTAGCCAATGGTTAAAGATAGATGCAGCTTCGATGTTTATTTCGATTTTACAGGTGGTGTTGCTTCCTATTGTGGTTGGTCTGATTTTAAGAACATGGCTTAAACGTCAAGTCGAATCGTATATTCAAGTCATGCCTTTAGTTTCAGTGATTGCAATTGTTGCTATTGTGGCAGCCATTATTGGCGGCAGTAAAGCAGCTATTTTTCAATCGGGTTTGCTCATTTTGGCGGTAGTGGTATTACATAACGGGCTTGGTTATTTATTAGGTTTTACCGCAGCGCGTTTCTTCAAATTGCCTTATGCAGACAGTAAAGCAATTGCGGTAGAAGTCGGTATGCAAAACTCAGGCTTAGGCGTAGCGCTTGCGGCAGTACATTTTGCGGCTTCTCCGATTACAGCAGTACCGAGTGCTATTTTCAGTCTTTGGCATAATATTTCGGGCCCGGCGCTTGCAACTTATTGGGCAAGTAAACACAAACAGGAATAACTGTATACAACACACATTAAAAAAAGGCCAAACGAATAGTTTGGCTTTTTTATTTAAAGAACATTTTAGGGAGAGCTGAATTTAGAACTGGTATGTCTTTTGCTTTGAATTGATGCATTAAAAATAACGTGAATATCAACATAAATCGCAAAGAAAAAGATAAGGCTTTTTTTGATGAACCAGATTTTTAAATTATTTATACCCATGCTTTCTAGCAATTTAATTGTAGTTTTAAGTGGATTGGTTGATATTGCGTATGTAGGGCATTTTAGCAATGATCATGTCGCCGCATTATCGGTAACCTTATCTTTATATACAGTGATTTATGTCATTGGGATGGGGATTCTGCAAGGTGTGATACTCAAGCTTTCAGAAGCCTATGGTTGCCATGATTTACCGCGTATACGTCAGATTTTTATTCAAGGCATTTGGCTAATGTTATGTTCGGCATTGATCAGTATTGGCCTGCTTTACGTATTCCGTGATTTACCAAAATTATTTGGTGCATCTGAACATGTGGTTTCAATTACTAAAAACTGTATTTGGGCTTTGGTATTTATTTTACCTGCGCATTTACTGATGCGTTTATTTACAGCTTTGTCTCAGGTTACTGAAAATGCACACAAGGTTTTATTATCAGATAGTCTTTTCTTCATTCTTAAAATTATTTTGTCCTATCTTTTAATTTATGGTGTTGCTTCATTTTCAATTCCGCCACTCGGTGCGATAGGAGCTTTATTAGCCACTATTATTGTTCGGTGGTTTATGTTGGCTGTTTATTACCTGTTTTTCTTGGAGAAAGGATACATCTTTATTGAACATCCAGAGCGGTCAGTTGAAGATAGCCGACAAAGTCTGCGTATGATTTTAAAAATAGGGATACCTACCGCGATCATGGCGTTGATGGATGTTGTTGCATTTTGTTCGGTTGCTATTTTAATTTTGCCTTTCGGGAGTGTGGTGTCTGCAGCCCATCAAATTGTCGCGAGTACGGGCGGCTTCATGTTTATTTTTCCTTCCTCAATTGCCTCGGCTTATAGCATTTTGGTGTCGAGGTCTATGGGCAGCGGGAACATGGACGAAGCAAACAAAATTGCCAGACAAAGTATATGGGTAATTATGGCAGTGAGTGGCAGTCTGTCCCTGTGTTTATGGTTGGAACGGGACTTAATTGTCACGTTCTATTCAGATGATTTGGCTGTACAGATTTTGGCAGCATCACTGCTGTTGATTGTCTGCATGTCTCATTTTCTAGATGGCTTAATGTCTTTACTAACCTCTTTGCTGCGTTGTTGGGATGTGTCGATTTTACCCATGCTGATTTTTTTAGTCGTGGTGCTATTTTTCGGATTGGGTGGTGGTTGGTGGATGGCTTATAAAGGGCTGCACTGGGGGAGTCACTCGATTTCTGCAATGGGAATTTATGGTTTTTGGAGTATGGCAGTCATAAGCTATTTAGTAGCTTGTGTATTGAGTGCTTTCTGTTTCCGTTTTAGAAAGCAATTAAGAGGTTTTTGATTAGGTAAATCAACACAACCTTAAAGAGGATGTGTTGTTAACCATTCTTCAATCTCATTTTCAGAAATTACTTCAAAGCCATGGCGCTGTAACAGTGCTGTGGTAATCCCCACACCTGTAATTCTCTCACCTTGAAAAGTACCGTTATAAATTTTTTGGCTACCGCAAGACGGACTATTTTCTTTTAAAACCACGCAAGTTGCTTGTATTTGCCGTGCAATTTCTAAAGTACGGTAGGCGCCTTTTAAATATAGCTCGGTTACATCTAAACCAGATGAATCCGCGATTTTTGCCTTGCCATCAAGTACATCTTGACCTGTTCCTCCCACAATTTCTGCGGGTAGACGAGGGGTGCTAAATCCACCTAATAACTCTGGGCAAAGTGCATGGGCTTTTTTATTTAAAAATAACTGCTGAAGCGTAGTGTGCAAGCAAGAGCGCCCATCGTAGCGTACAGGCTCCCCAATTAAACAGGCACTGATTAAAAGCATGGGTTTTCCGTCATTAGAACTTTAAAAGCCATGTGAGTGTACCCAATGATTTATAAAATATGAAATCTAAAACAAGTACAAACAAATGGCGTAATTTGATTAATAAATTACACAATTCATAATTAAATTATGTATTGCATAATTTAATTGTTTTTAGTAGCATCTGTTTTAAGGTAAATGGCCATTGGAGGACCAACAAGGATGTTGGCCTCCATAAATCTAGGAATAACTTTAGGAAAAGACGATTTTTAAAGGATTATTGAAAAATCTCAATCGTACTTTTAGATAAGAAAGGACAGTGTGTATGGAAAACAAAGACCATATAGAAGGGAAATTAATCATCGGCTTTGCGCTCATTCAATCTTCGTTTTAGTTATTGGTTTTTTTCTCATAGGATGCGTTGGGCTAAGGCATTTTGACGGTTCAAACACTCTCCCAGCAAATACGTATTCTATAGAGAAAGGAGCTGACCAGATCAGCATGAGAAGTAAACGGATCAGGTAATTACCAGAGGGAAACTAGATGGATATTTTAGAGAACCCATTAGAATTATGCGGTTTTGCATTTATTGAGTTTGTTTCAAAAGAAAATGAATTAGATCCAATTTTTGAAACAATCGGCTTTTCAAAAGTAGCCAAGCATAAATCGAAAAAAGCGTACTTATGGCGTCAAGGAAATATCAATATTATCCTGAATTATCAGCCAGAATCTTATGCTTCATTCTTTTTTAATGAGCATGGTCCATCTGCTTGCGCAATGGGATTCAAAACTCGTGATGCGGCAAAAGCTTTTAAAAAGGCTGTTGAACTTGGTGCAGAACCAATGTATTCGAATGTTGGGCCAATGGAGCTTAACATTCCGGCAATTAAAGGTATTGGTGGTATGCCAATCTTCTTAGTTGACCGCGACATTTATGAAAATGACTTTATTTTCTTTGATGATACCCAGCGTAATCCTGAAGGTGCGGGCTTAAAAGAAATTGACCACTTAACTCATAACGTCTACAAAGGCCGTATGGAGTACTGGGCGAACTTCTACGAGAAGATTTTTAACTTCCAAGAAATTCGTTACTTCGACATTAAAGGTGAATATACAGGTTTAACATCTAAAGCATTAACTGCTCCAGATGGCATGATCCGTATTCCTTTAAATGAAGATTCAGACAAAGGTAACGGCCAAATTGCAGAATTCTTAGCTGATTTTAATGGCGAAGGTATTCAGCATATTGCATTTATTTGTGATGACTTAATTTCGACTTGGGATAAGTTAAAAGGCTTGGGTCTGCAATTTATGACTCCACCGCCAAACACGTATTATGAAATGTTGGAAGATCGCTTACCTGAGCATGGCGAGCCGACTGATGAATTAAAACAGCGCGGTATTTTGCTTGATGGTAATACTAAAGATGGTCAGAAGAAGCTTTTATTGCAAATCTTCTCTCAAAATATGATTGGGCCAGTTTTCTTCGAATTTATTCAACGTAAAGATGACGATGGTTTTGGTGAAGGTAACTTCAAGGCATTGTTTGAATCGATTGAACGTGACCAAATCCGCCGTGGTGTTCTCGAAGCAAAATAAGTTTTGCTTTGTCTCTAATCTAAAAAACCAAGAGCAATGCTCTTGGTTTTTTTATAGCTATTGATTTAGCGGCTTTTAATGTATTGATTAATCGAATTAATCTCATTTTTAAGAGTTTCAATAATTTTACTTTGTGGGTCAACGGGTAAAAACATTTCGCTATCAAGCGCCACAATACAAAACTCAATCCCTTGGTTTGAGTTAAATACCGGCAGACCTACAGCGTTAATACCCGTAAGTAAATCACCTTTAGCCGCAGACATTTGTTGCTGGCGAATCGTCTCTTTAAGTTCTAAAAACTCTTCCCAATTATGTGGGGCAATGTTTAGCCCAAGTTCTTGATGTTTTTGCCATTCAGCTTCTAGCAATGGACGAATAAAATGCTCCGGAAGGTAAGAAGCAAATAAACGTCCTGCAGCAGAATTGACTAAAGGCATAATTGAACCGACTTTGGTCACAATCGAAATAGGGTGATTAGATTCAATAGATTGAACCACCACAGGGCCTTTTGGCGACCACTTACTAATTTGAATGCCACAGCCAATTTTGCTTTGTAGGTCGTAAATTAGATGTTGTACCAACTGTAAAGTGTCACTGTGCTGAATGCAGTTTAAGCCTAAACGCCATGCCTGATCGCCTAGAGCATATTGACCGTCTTCAAGCTGTTTGGCGTAATCCATGCGAATTAAGCTCACCAAATAACGGTGTACTTTGGCAGGATGCATCTCAAGCTTACTCGATAAGTCTTTGAGAATAATCGGTTGATTGTGCTCTAAAAGGGCATTTAGTACGGATAAGCCAACTTCAAGTGATTGAACCCCCCCAGATATTTTTTCTTCAATCATTTAAATACCCTTAATTGATTTACTTCAGCAGTTAAACAGTTACGTATAAACATAAATTGGAATTGATGCGATTTACATCATGCCTGAGCCTATAGAAAAATAGAAATCACCTTTTTCTATTAGCGAAATTCACATGTTTAATAATCAACAATTCTTACAAACAACTTCATCTTTCATTTATAGCGTAAATTGATAGAAGTTTAGTAGATTTAAACAATATAAATCGGCATTGATATAGAACAGTTCATTCAAACTATTCCCACCAATGCCGACTTTTAAAACGATTGCTTTGAAAGAATTATGCGCCTAATTCTTCTTCATGCAAGAAATGAGTATGGTGTGGCGCACGTTTGGTTTTGCTCCATTCATCTAACATTTCAGTTTTCATTTCTTCAGTAATTTTTGCAATTTTCTCTTCAGCATGTACATCGTTATAAGTCAGTTCTAAACGATGGCCATTTGGGTCAAAGAAATAAATTGAATGGAAGATACCATGGTTGGTAATACCTAGCACTTTAACGCCGTTGTCTTCTAAATGTTTTTTGGCAGCTAAAAGGGCATTTAAATCTTCAACTTCAAAGGCAATATGTTGTACCCATTGAGGCGTGTTTTCATCTCGGCCCATTTCTGGTTGGGTTGGTAATTCAAAAAATGCCAACACATTGCCCTGACCAGCATCTAGGAATAAATGCATATAAGGATCGAAGGCTTTCGTTGAAGGTACATGGT
Organism: Acinetobacter sp. 1424608; assembly: GCF_000588255.1. Lineage (NCBI taxonomy): Bacteria > Pseudomonadati > Pseudomonadota > Gammaproteobacteria > Moraxellales > Moraxellaceae > Acinetobacter > Acinetobacter sp. 1424608. The sequence goes on along the minus strand of NZ_JFXL01000003.1, from coordinate 243,052 downwards.
CTTCAGCAAAAGCTAAGATAAAGTCCATGTTGAGCATTTTTTTATACCACTCAACAGTTTCTTTCGCATCCTTACAGCGATATGCAACGTGATGTATTTTTTTAATGGCAAATGTCATGTTGAAACTCCTTTTACTATTCCCAATCTGGTTGTTGTTCTGGCGCCGCGTTATAGAAGGCTGGGATAGACAAACAATGTTGATAAATTGATTCAATTTTGGGAAACGCAGATAAATCTATCTTGAAGCGTTTCGCGTTATAGACCTGTGGAATGAGGCAGCAATCGGCAATCGTTGCTTCGTGCCCAAAGCAAAACTGTCCATTTGAATCTTGAAGTTGCTGTTCGAGCGTTTGAAAACCTTCAAGAATCCAGTGCTGATACCAGTAATTTTTTTGTTCGTCCGAAACATTTAAGTCATTTTTTAAATATTTCAGCACACGTAAGTTATTTAACGGATGAATATCACAGGCAATTGCCTGTGCAAAAGCACGGATTTTGGCTCTCTCTTTCACATCATTTGGGAGTAATTTGGTTTCCGGATATTGTTCATCTAGATATTCCAAAATACTTAATGACTGTGACAAAGTTAAATCGCCATCTACTAAAGTTGGCACTAAGGCACTGCGATTTAACTTTAAATAGTCTTCACTTTGCTGCTCGTTTTTAACCAAATGAACTGGTGCAGTTTCATAAGCGAGATTTTTAAGGTTGAGGCCAATCCGTACTCTGTAAGCTGCAGAGCTACGAAAGTAACTATACAGCTTCATAGTCTGGCTCCGAAGTTTCTGCAAAATCGAAATTTAATGCAGGAAGTACCGTATTCCGAACTTCACCAAAGCCAACACGAATACCATTTTTCTCACAGTGTCCTTTCATAATGAGCGTATCGCCGTCTTGTAAGAAACCACGAGTTTCACCATTGGCAAGGGTCAAAGGTTTAGTGGTGTTCCAAGTCAGCTCAAGCAAGCTACCATAAGAGTCAGGTGTAGAACCTGAAATGGTACCTGAACCCATTAAATCACCGACCTGAACGTTACAGCCTCCAATGGTGTGGTGAGTCAACTGCTGAGCCATAGACCAATACATATATTTAAAATTAGTACGGCAGATCACATCAGGTTGTGCTGATTTCGGGCTTTGGATTTCAACACTTAAATTAATATCGTAAGTATTGGCGATATTTTCTTGTAAATAAGCAAGTGGCTTCGGTTCTTGTTTCGGACCTTCAACTTTAAATGGCTCAAGAGCTTCAAGTGTGACGACCCAAGGAGAAATCGAACTTGCAAATGTTTTAGCGTTGAAAGGGCCAAGTGGAACATATTCCCATTGTTGGATATCACGTGCTGACCAGTCATTTAGCAAAACCATGCCAAAAATATGATCCCATGCATCTTCAATTGCAATTGGCTGGCCTAATTGAGTTGGTTTGCCCACAATAAATGCAGTCTCAAGTTCAAAATCGAGTTTGCGAGTTGCTGAGAAAACCGGACGTTCTTCATTTGGAAGCTTAATCTGACCAGAAGGGCGTACGACGTGAGTTCCACTGACCACAACAGAGCTAGCACGGCCGTTATAACCAACAGGCAACTCGCTCCAGTTTGGAAGCAAAGCATTTTTAGGGTCACGGAACATACAGCCCACATTAGTTGCATGTTCTTTAGAAGAATAAAAATCGGTATAGCCAGGAACTTGGACAGGCAAATGTAAAGTCACGCTGTCTTGCTTAACTAAAACTTCCTGACGTAATACTTCATTTTCTTGAAGCGTTGAGTTTTCAACTGAAAGAAGAGACTGTAGCGTTTTACGAACTTTAGACCAGTTGGCTTTGCCAGATTCAATAAATTTATTGAGTGTAGATTGGTTAAAGTATGTGTCTTGATCTGAAAGTTTTAAAAGACCATGCTTTTCAAGAGCAGCGAGATCAATCACCCAATCACCGATAGCTACACCGACCTGACGCTCGCCTTCGGCTGTTCTACTAAAAATACCATAAGGCAAATTATGAATAGTGAAATCAGATTGAGGTGAAACTTCAATAAAAGAGTTTAGTTTTTGTTCCATTTTCGCTTCCTTGTCTTCATCTCGCGTCTTATACAAATAAAAGTTCGGTCTAGGGACTGAGCTACTCAGTAAGTTTTAACCTTTATTGAGGTCATTTTTTACTTATGAGTTTGATAGAGACCGAGAACAACCAATTACTTCATGGTTCTTATAATACTGAATTCATAAAATTACGCAATACATAATTTGATTACACATTGCATAATAATTGTTATTTCTTGCATTTTCTGTTTTCATGCGCGGTTGTGAGAAAAGTAACGCAATTATTTTTTCATCAATCCCTATGAAAATCTGATCAATTTATGATATACGTAATTTATTGGAAAAAAATTACGTGACAAGGATGAGAATAATCATATGTCAACACAAGAGCAAGGAAACCTGAAACACGGTTTGAGTAATCGTCACATCCAGCTGATTGCATTGGGTGGAGCGATTGGTACAGGGCTGTTTCTTGGTATATCACAATCGATTAAATTGGCAGGTCCATCGGTAATCTTGGGTTATGCGATTGCCGGATTTATTGCTTTTTTAATGATGCGCCAGCTCGGTGAAATGGTGGTCGAAGAGCCAGTAAGTGGTTCGTTTAGTCATTTTGCTTATAAATATTGGGGACCTTTTGCAGGCTTCATGTCAGGATGGAACTACTGGGTACTCAACGTACTGGTATGTATGGCAGAGTTAAGTGCAATTGGTCTTTATATTCAATATTGGTGGCCGCAAATCCCAACGTGGGCATCCGCTCTAACGTTCTTTATTCTCATTAATGGTATTAATTTGCTGCATGTTAAGTTTTTTGGCGAAATGGAATTTTGGTTTTCCATTGTCAAAATCTTAGCTATTTTAGCTATGATCGGTTTCGGCTCGTATTTACTTGCAACCGGTACAGCAGGGCCACAGGCCAGCATTTCAAACCTTTGGGCATTGGGTGGTTTCTTCCCATTTGGCATTAAAGGTTTGGTCATGGCAATGGCGGTGATTATTTTTGCTTTTGGTGGTATCGAGCTTTTTGGTATTACTGCGGCAGAAGCACGAGACCCAGATAAAACCTTACCTAAAGCGGTAAATCAGATTATCTATCGTATTTTGATTTTCTATATTGCAACGCTTCTTGTTTTATTCTCATTATTCCCTTGGAATCAAATGGCACAAGGTGGCAGTCCTTTTGTAATGGTGTTTGCTTCTTTAGACAGCCAAGGTGTTGCGACTTTACTTAACTTCGTGATTTTGACTGCTGCGGTTTCAGTTTATAACGGTACAAGCTATTGCAGTAGCCGTATGTTGTTAGGCCTTGCTCAGCAAGGAAATGCACCAAAAGTATTTGCACGTATTAATAAACGCGGTATCCCAACCAATGCAGTGATCCTTTCTGCGGCAGTCACTATTTTATGTGTGTTGTTAAATTACATTTTCCCTGAAAAAGCATTTGGTTTGCTCATGATGCTTGTGGTTGCAGCGATTGTGATTAACTGGGTGGTAATTTCATGGACACATTTAAAATTCCGTAAGTTTATGATGCGCCAAGGTCAAACTACGAAATTCCCAAGCTTCATGTATCCATTTAGCAACTATCTCTGCATGGTATTTATGCTTGGAATTTTAGTTGTCATGTCGCTAACGCCAGATATGCGTGTGGCTGTGATGATGATTCCAGGATGGATTTTGTGCTTAATGGTGGCTTATCAATTTAAACGCCGTAAGTTAAAAGCTGATCAGCCTGTACATGCTTTAGAAGCAGATATGTAATCAGGTCTGAGTTAGAAACTAAAAAGGACGTATTAATACGTCCTTTTTAGTTTCTAAAATTTACAACAGAAATTAAAGGACTTTGTAATTGTTATATTATAACATCTGTTGAATGAATAACTAAGGCTTCCCGATGTTGAGGGAGGAACAACATATTTATGAAATATTCCTATTTAGGTTTAATCTTACTTTCTCTTACCGCGTGTACGACTCAAACACCTAAGCCAACGGTTTCTAAGCATCCTCACTCTTTGCCTCAGCCATCTAAAACAGTGGTAAGAATAAAACAACAACCCGAAGATTATATTGCTTGGATTGCAACCGCAGATCATGCGCAGTCTGTACAAGCTTATAAGCAATTTCTTAAGCAAAAAGGGCTTGCCAATTTAGTTCCAGATTATGAGTTATTGCGTTCAGCTCGTGACTGGCAAAAATGTGGAGTGGAGCCTTATGCAGTGCCACCACGCGAGATTTGGTCCAATATTGTACCAACGCTTAGTATCTTAAAAGCATTGGTTGACGATGGTGTAATTAACGATTTTGAAGTGACATCGGCCTATCGAGCTTTATCTTTAAACCGCTGTGCAGGTGGGGCGGATGCTTCCCGACATGTCTTTAATGCAGCGCTTGATTTTCGAATTGGACCAGAACAGCCTAGCGACTTAGACCAGTTCAATATTCAACAAACCAAAACTAAACTTTGTCAGTTCTGGGAAACCAAAGGACAAGCACTTAACATGGGTCTTGGTGTTTATGCCTCGGGACAAATTCATATTGATAGCCAAGGATTCCGTTCATGGGGACCTGACCATCACTACAGAACCTCGATTTGTCAGTGACTATAAAAGCAATTTTTTCAAAGACTAAGTAAATTGGCTTAGATAAAACTGGAATAAAAACTTGATCAATAGTTATGTTATAACATAACATTAATAGGGTTTAGAAATAGGTTACGCCTGTGATCTGGCCATATTTAATTGGCCAGCCATGATCAGTTTAAATATTATTCAAAGAGATCAAGCCATGCACACTGCAATCGCCAACTCATTTGCCAAGCTTCCTGTTACCGTTTTATCTGGCTTTTTGGGTGCAGGAAAGACCACATTACTCAATCATATTTTAAATAATCGTGAAGGCCGCCGTATTGCCGTGATTGTTAATGATATGTCTGAGGTAAATATTGATGCAGCATTAGTACGTGAAGGTGGGGCAGAGCTTTCAAGAACAGATGAAAAACTGGTTGAAATGAGTAACGGCTGTATCTGTTGCACGCTACGAGAAGATTTACTGGTTGAGGTGAGACGCTTAGCCGATGAAGGGCGCTTTGACCAATTGGTGATTGAGTCAACGGGTATTTCAGAACCATTACCAGTAGCAGAAACTTTTACCTTTGAAGATGAAGATGGAAACTCTCTCAATGAGTTTGCTCGACTTGATACTATGGTCACGGTAGTCGATGCTTTTAACTTTCTTAAAGATTACAGTTCAGTTGATTCACTGCAACAACGTGGTGAGTCATTAGGCGAGCAAGATGAGAGAACTGTGGTCGATTTGCTTATTGATCAGATTGAGTTTTGTGATGTGATTGTGCTGAATAAAGTTGATTTGATTGATCAGGCGCAGCAAGACCAGCTTATCGCCATTTTAAAAACTCTAAACCCGCGTGCTCGAATTGAAATTGCTCAATTTGGAAAAATTGCCTTAGATAAAATCTTAAATACACAGCTATTTGATTTTGATGAAGCCGCGCAAGCACCGGGCTGGTTAAAAGAGTTACGCGGCGAGCATACACCTGAAACTGAAGAGTACGGAATCAGTAGCTTTGTTTATCGTGCGCGTCGACCTTTCCATCCAGAGCGTTTTTATGATTTGGTGCAGGCTGAATGGCCGGGAGTCGTGCGTTCAAAAGGCTTTTTCTGGTTGGCTGCTGACCCTACCTTGGCTTATTCATGGTCACAAGCGGGTGCAATGGCTCGACACGGTTTAGCAGGTTATTGGTGGGCAGCGGTTGCGGAAGAAGACTGGCCGAGTGACCTCGCCAGTATTGAACAAATTAAGAAAAACTGGGACGCTCGCACAGGTGATGCGCGTCAGGAACTGGTTTTAATTGGTATACAAATGGATGAGCAAGCCTTAATAGAACGCTTAGATCGTTGCTTGCTAAACGATGAAGAAATGGCTTTAGGACCACAAGCTTGGCAGAACTGGTCGAACCCTTTTAAGCAAGATGATGAAACTATGTTGATTGCTTAATAAAATAAAGCCCCTATTTTAAAGGGGCTTTATTTTATGATTTATCTTTAATAAAAATCCTTCGAATATAGCTGTTAAGCGGTGTCGAATAATATTTTTCAATCGCAGCGCTAATAACAAAAGTTAGAACTAGATAGCCAATTAAAAGCATAATTTTGATGCTAGCGTCGGTTTGAGCCGGAACAAAAGCAACTTTCATAAGACCTAGTACTACCAGATGGAACAGATAAGTCTCATAACTTCGTTGTCCCAACCAGACCATCACTTTGGTCAATAGGTTATGTGCTTGCGTTTCGGAAGGATGTTGAAAACACAAAATCAGTAAGCCTGTAGCAAAAGCAAATAAACTAATACCCCATGTACTCACTTCTTTAATTGGCGCATATAAATATAGAGCGGTCATACCTAAAATAATTAGCCATGAAAGAAGTTTTTTATAAGTCCAGTTTGGTCGATATGTATGAGAAAAAATGGCAGTTAAACAGCCCACCGCTATACCATCAAAACTTGAAAAATAATGATATAAATAAGCGCCGCTTTCTTCTCCAAAATGCAGAGATCTAAAATAAGGCCCATATAAAATGACTCCAATTAGCACAGCAATAAAGACCTTATTACTGCGCGTGAGTAGACACAATAATGGAAAAACAAAATAAAAAACTTCTTCCACAGAGAGCGACCACAGCACGCCCAAAGCGTAGTTTACCCAACCGAATTTAATAATCAGGATATTCATCCAGAAGGTTAAAGCTGCAAATATGGTTAAAGGATAAGAGACTTCAATGCCATTCGGTGCTTGGTTCATAAAGGGTTTTAAGTCAAATGAACCGAGTATGCTTACACCTAAAATGAGTAATACCAGACACGGTAAAATACGCGCTGCCCGTCGGATATAAAAATGCTTGAGGTTAATTGCAGAAAATTTTTTGTCTCGTTTTAAAGTGTGATGGGTAATTAAAAAACCCGAAATCACAAAAAACATGGTGACACCATAGTTTCCATTTCTTGCGATGACTGTGCTAAATGCTTCACCTAAAAAATCAAAACCTAACCATGTATCTTTGAGTTTATAGGGAATATTAAAATGATGTAAAAGAACCAATAGGATAGACATTCCTCGAAGAATATCTATTTTATAATTACGCATTCGATGTGCTTCCAGCTTTATTAATATACTGTGTGGCAGCAGAATACTATTGATCAGTTATTTTAAATAAAAATTTTACGCATCATTTCGTAAACTAAAAAAGACTACATTTTTGCTTCTTTGAATTGAGCTAAGGCATAGCAGAAATAACTATTAAATAAATATTGATAAAGCCTTTATATATTTGAATTTCTCTACATAAAACTTTAAATTAGCTTTTACCGAACTATGTTTATTTTTTAGACTTCTTAAAATATATTTAATTCATAAATTAACATGTTGTATGTGGTTGTATATACATAGCATGTCAACTAAAATACCTTTTTGCCTGCTGCCTTTTTTGAGTAATTAGTTATGCCCAGAACATCAAAACAAGAACATACTGAGCTTTCAATTGAAGCTGATAGTCCAGTTCCTTTATATCAACGCGTAAAACAGCTGATTTCACAAAAGATTTATGAAGGTACTTGGGCTGTAAATAAAAAAATTCCTTCGGAAAGTGAACTCGTTAATCAACTCGGTTGTAGCCGTATGACGGTAAACCGTGCGCTACGTGAATTAACGACTGAGGGTTTGCTCGTTCGAATTCAGGGCGTTGGTTCTTTCGTTGCTGAAGGGCAAGGCCGAACTGCACTTTTTCAAATTAATAATATCGCCGATGAGATTATCGCACGAAACCATAAGCACCACGCTGAAGTTTTAGTCTTAGAACAAATTTATGCAAATGCAGAGCAAAGCGTGTTAATGCAAACTCGCGAAGGTCAAAGATTATTTCACTCGATTATTGTGCATTATGAAAATGATGTACCTGTTCAGGTCGAAGATCGTTTAGTCGATGCAGCGCTGATTCCAGATTATTTAGAACAAGATTTTAAAACCATTACGCCGAATGCTTATCTCATGGCGAAAGCGCCAGTGACGGAAGGTGAACACATTGTTGAGGCGGTTTTAGCATCTGCTCAAGAGTGTAAATGGTTGAAGATTACTAAAGCTGAACCGTGTTTACTGATCCGTCGCCGTACATGGTCAAACAAACAACTCATTTCAAGTGCACGTCTGATTTATCCAGGTAGCCGTTATTATCTCGAAGGGAAATTTAATCCATGATTGAATTGATCAGGGCCGATCAATATACAAAAATGCTTTGGAAAAACGGTGCGGGTTTCACTTTAGAAATTGCCAGAAGCCAAGGTGAAGCCGATTTCGATTGGCGCATTTCGATGGCAGATGTAACCACTTCCGGACCATTTTCGTTATTTCCCAATAAGCAGCGCATTATTAGCGTCCTCGATGGACAGGGCATAGTACTGTATGTCGATGAGCTTCCTGCCAAAACGCTAAACCAAGGCGATATTTTTGCTTTTCATGGTGAGAGTCAGGTTCAAAGTGAACTTGTAAATGGGGCAATTCGAGATTTAAATTTAATTTATGATCCTGCAAAGTTTCATGCCCGTTTTCAGTGGTTGAATGATGCAGCGGAGCAGGCATTTATAAGTTCGGCAGATCTGATTTTCATTTTTAATCAGGGTAGTGAAACACAAGTAAATGTGAATGATCATTCCGTTCAGATTGCTGCTCATGAGACATTAAAAATTGAGAAAAAATCTGGCGTGACATCGATCAACTTTCCTAAAAAACAACTCAAAAGCTGCTATGTCATTGAGTTAATTCAGCTATAAAAAGACATCATTTACGTCTTAAAAAGTACATGTCTTCTTAGAGGATATGTACTTTTTTATGCTCAATATAAAAATAAATTAATTTAATTCATAAACTTATTTAATTTTTTTAAAAAAATATGAGTCACCCTCTTCACGCCGAAAAATATTTGTGTAGTATATGGATGTATATACAAGTTAATACATTACTATACAAATGCAGAAACAAGTGATGTTCTGCTGATGTAAGCTCAAAGGAAGGAGTCCGACTGTGACAACAACGACAACAAAATTTCGTGATGTAGAAATTCGTGCACCACGCGGCACTGAATTAACGGCTAAGAGTTGGTTAACTGAAGCCCCATTACGTATGTTGATGAATAACCTTGATCCGGACGTTGCAGAAAACCCGAAAGAGTTAGTTGTATACGGTGGTATTGGTCGTGCAGCACGAAACTGGGAATGTTTCGACAAAATTGTAGATACGCTAAAAAATCTTGAAACTGACGAAACTTTATTGGTTCAATCAGGCAAACCAGTTGGTGTGTTTAAAACTCATAAAGATGCACCACGCGTTTTAATTGCAAACTCAAACCTTGTACCGCACTGGGCAAACTGGGAACACTTTAACGAATTAGACGCTAAAGCTTTGGCAATGTATGGTCAAATGACAGCAGGTTCATGGATCTACATTGGTAGCCAAGGCATTGTGCAGGGTACTTATGAAACTTTCGTTGAGGCAGGCCGCCAACACTACAACGGTGACTTAAAAGGTCGTTGGGTTCTTACTGCTGGTTTAGGTGGTATGGGTGGTGCTCAGCCTCTAGCTGCAACACTTGCAGGTGCGTGTTCTTTAAACATTGAATGCCAACAAGCAAGTATCGATTTCCGTTTACGTACCCGTTATGTAGACGAACAAGCGACTGATTTAGATGATGCTTTAGCGCGTATTGACCGCTATACAAAAGAAGGTAAAGCAATTTCCATTGCGCTTCATGGTAATGCTGCTGAAATTTTACCTGAGCTTGTTCGCCGTGGTGTGCGTCCAGACATGGTGACAGACCAAACAAGTGCACACGATCCACTTAATGGCTACTTACCAGTAGGTTGGACTTGGGACGAATATCGTGCACGTGCGAAAACTGAACCAGAAGCTGTGGTAAAAGCTGCAAAACAGTCGATGGCGAAGCACGTACAAGCGATGCTTGATTTCCAGAAAATGGGTGTTCCAACATTTGACTATGGCAATAACATCCGTCAAATGGCGAAAGATGAAGGCGTAGCAAACGCTTTTGATTTCCCAGGCTTCGTACCTGCTTACATCCGTCCATTGTTCTGCCGTGGTATTGGTCCATTCCGTTGGGCTGCGCTTTCTGGTGACCCAGAAGACATTTATAAAACAGATGCCAAAGTTAAAGAGTTAATTCCTGATGATGAACATTTACATCACTGGTTAGACATGGCTCGTGAACGCATTAGCTTCCAAGGCTTACCAGCGCGTATTTGCTGGGTAGGTTTGGGCTTACGTGCAAAACTTGGTTTGGCATTTAACGAAATGGTTCGTAGCGGTGAATTGTCTGCACCAGTTGTGATTGGTCGTGACCACTTGGACTCAGGTTCGGTTGCAAGTCCTAACCGTGAAACTGAAGCAATGCAAGACGGTTCAGACGCAGTATCAGACTGGCCTTTATTAAATGCGTTGTTAAATACAGCAGGCGGCGCAACTTGGGTGTCTTTACATCACGGTGGTGGTGTAGGTATGGGCTTCTCTCAACACTCAGGCGTTGTGATTGTGTGTGATGGTACAGATGAAGCTGCTGCACGTATTGCTCGCGTACTGACTAATGACCCTGCAACAGGTGTTATGCGTCATGCCGATGCAGGTTATGAAATTGCGATTAACTGTGCCAAAGAGCAAGGCTTACACTTGCCAATGATCACGCAATAAAAATACATGGAAGAACTAGCGGTGCTTTTTGCAATTGTGAAAAGCACCGTCTCAGCAGAATATAGTGCAAAAAATTAGGAAGCCAACATGGAATTACTTATCCAACCGGGAAAACTGACCTTAGCCGATTTACGTCAAGCGTACCTCAACCCGATCAAAGTTAAATTGGATGAAAGTGCTTCATCTGCAATTGATGCAAGCGTGGCTTGCGTTGAGAAAATTGTAAATGAAGGGCGTACAGCTTACGGTATTAACACAGGCTTTGGCTTACTCGCGTCAACCAAAATTGCTCCTGAAGATTTAGAAAAGTTACAACGTTCATTGGTTCTGTCACATGCAGCAGGTGTAGGTGAAGCACTTGATGATGCAATGGTTCGTTTAATTATTCTGTTAAAAGCAAATAGCTTGGCGCGTGGTTTCTCAGGTATCCGTCGTAAAGTCATTGATGCTTTGTTGGCCTTAATTAATGCTGAAGTTTACCCACACATTCCACTGAAAGGTTCAGTAGGTGCTTCAGGTGACTTGGCACCACTTGCACACATGTCTTTAGTTTTACTGGGCGAAGGTAAGGCACGCTATAAGGGCGAATGGTTACCAGCTGTTGAAGCTTTAAAAGTTGCAGGTTTAGAACCAATTTCTTTAGCTGCTAAAGAAGGTTTGGCACTTTTAAACGGTACACAAGTGTCAACTGCTTATGCGTTACGTGGCTTGTTTGAAGCTGAAGACTTGTTTGCTGCTGCAACGGTTTGTGGTGGCTTAAGTGTTGAAGCAATGTTGGGTTCACGTGCACCATTTGATGCGCGTATTCACGAAGTACGTGGCCAACGTGGTCAAATTGATGTAGCTGCGGCTTATCGTGACCTATTAACTGACTCAAGTGAAATTGCACATTCACATGAAGACTGTAGCAAAGTTCAAGACCCATACTCTTTACGTTGCCAGCCACAGGTCATGGGTGCATGTTTAACCCAAATCCGTCAGGCTGCTGAAGTATTAGAAATTGAAGCAAATGCTGTATCAGATAACCCGCTTGTTTTTGCTGAACAAGGTGACGTGATTTCTGGTGGTAACTTCCATGCAGAGCCTGTTGCAATGGCGGCAGATAATTTAGCATTGGCGATTGCTGAAATTGGCTCACTGTCTGAACGTCGTATTTCGATGATGATGGACCGCCACATGTCACAACTTCCACCATTCTTGGTTGCAAATGGCGGTGTTAACTCAGGCTTTATGATTGCACAAGTGACAGCTGCTGCACTCGCGAGCGATAATAAAGCACTTGCACATCCTGCAAGCGTTGATAGTTTACCAACGTCTGCCAATCAGGAAGACCACGTATCGATGGCTCCGAATGCTGGTAAGCGTCTTTGGTACATGGCTGACAACGTTCGTGGCATTTTAGCTGTTGAATGGTTAGGCGCTTGTCAGGGTTTAGACTTCCGTGAAGGTTTAAAAAGCTCGCCTAAACTTGAACAAGCTCGTAAAATCTTGCGCGATCAAGTTCCTTACTACAGCGAAGATCGTTTCTTTGCTCCGGATATCGAACAGGCTAGTGAATTGCTTGCGAGTGGTTGCCTAAACAAGTTACTCATTCCAAAACTACTCCCTAGTTTATCTGAAGTGTGATTGATAAAACGGTCACATGGAGTGGCCGAATCCAACTAAATTTCCTCAAGGATTGGAGATTATAATGTCACAAAACTCCACACTACAGCGGGGTTTAAACACCCGCCATATTCGTTTCTTGGCATTGGGCTCAGCAATTGGAACTGGGCTTTTCTATGGTTCGGCGACTGCCATCAAAATGGCAGGGCCTTCAGTATTACTCGCGTATATCGTTGCAGGGATTGCAATTTATATCGTTATGCGCGCGCTGGGTGAGATGGCTGTCCATAACCCTGTTTCTGGCTCATTCAGCCACTATGCATCTCAGTACATTGGTCCATTGGCGGGGTTTACCACAGGGTGGACCTATGTTTTTGAGATGGTGATTGTTGCAATTGCCGATGTCACTGCATTTGGTATTTATATGGGGTTCTGGTATCCCGATGTACCACGGTGGATCTGGATTTTGTCTCTCATCATGTTTCTAGGCGCAATTAACCTGATTCATGTAAAAGTCTTTGGTGAACTCGAATTTTGGCTTTCTATTGTTAAAGTCAGTGCCATTGTTGCCATGATTTTAGGTGGCTTGGGTTTAATGTTCTACGGTTTCCATGTTGACCACAGCAATGTTGTACCGGGGCTTCAAAACCTATGGATTTATGATGGCTTCATGCCACATGGTATTGCAGGTTTAGTGGCATGTTTATCTGTAGTGGTATTCGCTTTTGGCGGGATCGAAATTATTGGTTTAACCGCAGGTGAGTCACAAGACCCGAAAACGACTCTACCAAAAGCAATTAATGCCGTTCCAGTCCGTATCTTACTGTTCTATGTACTGACTATTTTTGTACTGATGTCGATTTTCCCATGGAACCAGATTGGTAGCCAAGGCAGCCCGTTTGTACAAATTTTTGAAAACTTAGGCATTAAATCTGCTGCAAATATTTTAAATATTGTGGTGGTGACAGCAGCAATTTCAGCAATTAATAGTGATGTATTTGGTGCAGGCCGTATGTTGTACGGTATGGCAAATCGTGGTCAAGCACCGCAAGTGTTCAAGAAACTTTCACGTAATGGTGTGCCTTGGATGACTGTTGTGGTTATGGCTGGCGTGCTGTTAATTGGTGTGGTGCTGAACTACCTGATTCCTGAAAATGTATTTGTCATCATTGCTTCAATTGCAACGTTTGCAACTGTTTGGGTATGGCTCATGATCTTGCTTTCGCAAGTGGCGATGCGCCGTAAATTATCTACTGCTGAAATTAAGGCACTAGATTTCCCTGTATTTGGCTGGCCATATGCACCTGCTTTTGCAATCGGTTTTATGGTGTTCATTTTAGTCATGATGGGCTACTTCCCAGACTCGCGTCCTGCAATTTATGTAGGAATCACTTGGCTTGTTCTGTTAACCATTGCGTATCGCATTTGGGTAAAACCGGAGCAAAGCTTGGGAAAGGAAAGTGAGCCTGTCCAGCAAAACATAGAAATGGAAAGCTAACAAATCAACTGCCCAATAGTTTTACTGTTGGGCAGTTTCGAGGATAGGCTAATGAAAAAACTTTGGCAAAACTGCCATATTGCGACCATGCAAAATGGGCAATATTCTTATATCGAAGATGCTGCAATTGTTACCGAAGGGCATCTCATCCACTGGATTGGAAAACAACAACAACTTCCTGCCGACACTTATTCCGAAACAGTTGACTTAAATGGTGCTTGGGTAACTCCAGGGTTCATCGACTGTCATACGCATAGTGTTTTTGGTGGCAACCGTAGTGTTGAGTTTGAAAAGCGCTTACAAGGCGTAAGTTATGCTGAAATTGCAGCAAGCGGTGGCGGTATTGCAAGTACAGTACGCGCAACACGTGAAGCAAGCGAAGAACAGCTATTAAACTCAGCACTGAAACGTATTCGCTGTATGCAGCAAGACGGTGTCACCACCATTGAAATTAAGTCTGGTTACGGACTCAACTACGAAAACGAGCGCAAAATGCTGCGTGTAATCCGTCAAATTGGTGAAAAATTACCGATGACGGTCAAAAGTACCTGTTTGGCTGCCCATGCGTTACCGCCAGAGTACAAAGATCAAAGCGATGCTTATATCGAGCATATCTGTACAGAAATGTTGCCTAAACTACATGCTGAAGGTTTAGTCGATGCAGTAGATGCGTTTTGCGAGCATTTAGCCTTTTCACCCGCTCAGGTCGAACGTGTTTTTAAAACGGCACAATCATTGGGTCTACCCGTTAAGCTTCATGCTGAACAGCTTTCATCACTAGGCGGCTCAAGCTTGGCAGCACGTTATCATGCTTTGTCGGCTGACCATTTAGAGTATATGACCGAAGATGATGTTAAAGCCATGGCAGAGTCGGGTACGGTTGCTGTGTTATTGCCGGGTGCCTTTTATTTATTGCGTGAAACACAATACCCACCAATTGAAAGTCTGATTAAGCATGGCGTGCGTATTGCGCTATCGAGTGATTTAAATCCGGGTACATCTCCAGCACTTTCTGTACGTTTAATGCTGAATATGGGCAGTACATTATTCCGTTTAACACCTGAGCAAGCTTTAGCGGGTGTCACCATTCATGCTGCACAAGCGCTCGGTTTAGAGCAAACACACGGCAGTTTGGAGCAGGGTAAAGTCGCTGACTTTGTAGCTTGGGATATTGAACATCCATCTGAAATTGTTTACTGGCTTGGCGGAGATTTGCCTAAGCGAGTCATTCAGCATGGACAAGAAGTTATTTTTTAAACGGTGTCACATGAATCACACATTTAAATGGCAAGGCCGACATGATGGCGAGGGTGAGGCACATCAACGTATTCACCATATTGTGAACAAAAATCAACATGCCGAATTTGCCCTGATTGGTTTTAGCTCTGATGAAGGCGTGAAACGTAACAAAGGCCGCGTCGGTGCTGCCGATGCGCCAGATGCAATCCGCACGCAACTGGCTAACTTACCGATTCATCGTCCAGTGAGTCTGGTCGATTTGGGTACGGTGACTTGCGAATATGAGAATTTAGAGCAAGCACAAAGCGAGTTAGCTGAACAAGTCGCAAATAGCCTAGAACATGGCTTAAAACCTGTTGTATTGGGCGGTGGACATGAAGTTGCATTTGGCAGCTTTAGTGGGTTATTCCAATATGTACAAGCCCACGCGCCAGATAAAAAAATAGGCATCATTAATTTTGATGCCCATTTTGATTTGCGTGAAGCAGAGCATGCCACCTCTGGAACACCTTTTTTACAAGCAGCAAGGCTTTCAGAACAGCATCAAAAACAATTTAATTATTTATGTATTGGAGTTGCCAACCATGCCAATACTAAAGTTTTGTTTGATACAGCCGATGCGTTAAATTGTTCATATTTACGCGATCATGAGGTTAATATTTTTAACCTACCAAACGTGCTTGCAGCGGTTGACGCTTTTATTGAAAAAGTAGACTGCTTGTACGTTACGATTGATTTAGATGTCTTCGCGGCTGCGGTTGCACCGGGGGTCAGTGCGCCAGCCGTAAAAGGAATTGATTTAGCCACTTTTGAAGCAATTTTTAAGCATATTCAAGAGACTGGCAAAATCAAACTTTTGGATATTGCCGAGTGCAATCCAAAATTTGATTTGGACAATCGAACAGCAAAACTGGCTGCGTATATTGTTTATCAATATTTGTTTTCTTGAGAAACAATTTTTAATGTAGAAATGAAAAAGTGCACTGAGATCGCTCATGTGCGCTTTTTTTGACTTTCTGGTAAATTAAAGTCAAATAGGGAATATAGATAGCAACTATAAATAATTTAATTAAAAAGAAAATTAATTTATAAAATCATTGAGTTAAAAAAATACTCGATTTTTACACTATTTTATAGGCTGCTTGGCACGTAATTTGTTTTGTCTATATTTTAAACTTCGTTAAATATGTTTGGATAATTAAATGAAAAACAGAACCTTACATTTTGCTTGTATCAGTGTTTTATTTTGGATGTCTCATTCGTCTAATGCTACAACCCCCGAAATAAATACAAATACCATCGAAAAATCACAATCTAAGCAAAACACTAATGTCTCTGTTCGGGTGAAAGCTTTAAATCAGCTTTTACAAGAACAATGGGAATATACTTTGAAAAATAATCCTGAAACTGCAACGACTTTAGGCGATTTACGCTACAACGATCGATGGACCGAGTCTTCAAAAAATCAGATTGAGAAAGATAAAAAAACTACTCAAAATTTTTTAAAACGTTTTGAAGCGATTGATAGCACAGGGTTTTCAGCAACTGATCAATTAAATAAAGATTTAATGATTTATCAGTTGAAAGAAACTCTTAAAAATTATGATTTGAAATTGTATGAGATGCCTTTTAATCAAATGTGGGGGCTACATTTACAATTTCCGGGATTTATTAGTTCGATTCCATTTAATAATACTAAACAATATCAAGACTATATTGCTCGTTTAAAACAAATTCCTCTTATTCTTGATCAAGGTATTCAGTTAGCGAAACAAGGGCAAAAAGACGGGTTGATGCCACCCAAGTATTTAATTGAAAAGGTGGCAAAGCAGATTGATAGCATTGCAGTTCCAGCAGGGAAAGATAGTGTGTTTGCTTCTCCATTAAAGCAATTTCCAAACAACATTTCTAAAGCAGAACAAGAGCGTTTAAGCCGTGAAATACTACAGGCCATAGATCAAAATGTTCGGCCTGCTTATCAAAAACTCGGTACATTTATTCAGAAAGATTACTTACCCCATGGACGACAACATGAGGGTATATGGAGCTTGCCAAATGGTGACGAGCTTTATCGTTTTTATGTAGAAAACAATACGACTACGCTAGAGAGCCCTGAAAATATTCATCAGCTCGGGTTAAAAGAAGTTGCTCGTATAGAAGCGGAAATGCTGAAAATTGCGAAAGCACAAGGTTTTAATGACTTAAAAAGTTTCCAACAATCCTTAAAAACAAATCCCGCTGTTTTCCCAAAATCTCGTGAAGAAATTTTAGAGATTTATCGCGGGTATATTGCCCAAATGCAACCGGAGTTGCCGAAGCTCTTTGGTTTATTACCTAAAAATAAAGTCGAAGTTTTACCTGTAGAGCTATATCGAGAAAAAGAAGCGGCAGGAGCGGAGTATCACCAAGGAACACCTGATGGTTCACGTCCCGGACAAGTTTATGTAAATACGGGGGACTTCTCTGAACGTTCCAAAATATCAATGGAAGCAACCGCTTACCATGAGGCAATTCCCGGCCACCATATGCAGATTGATATTGCCCAAAACCTGCCAAACTTGCCGATGTTTCGAAAGCAACCTAACCATACTGCCTATATAGAAGGATGGGCACTTTACGCAGAGCAACTAGGTAAAGATGTTGGTTTCTATAAAGACCCACTTTCAGACTATGGACGACTATCGAGTGAGTTGTTCCGTGCTTGTCGTTTAGTGGTTGACACTGGTGTGCATTATAAAAAATGGACCCGTCAGCAAATGATTGATTTTATGCGAGAACACTCTGCTTTAGATGAACCAGATATTCAGGCAGAGGCAGACCGCTATATTGCTATTCCTGCACAAGCATTGGCATACAAAATGGGCCAACTCAAAATTTTAGAGCTACGAGAGCTCGCCAAACATGAGCTTGGCGACCGTTTTGATATCAAAGTCTTCCATGACATGATCTTAAATGCAGGTACACTGCCTTTAAATATACTTGATGCCCGTATTAAAAATTGGATAAAGGAACAAAAAGCGGCAGCTTAAAATAAAATTTGAAATTTAGGTCAGGTCCTCGTTGGGCCTGATTTAAAAACCAATAGAAAACAGAATATAATAATAAAAAATATATTTTCGAAACTAGAAATGGAAAAAAACCTAAAACAATATCAGGCTATTATTTTTGATTTAGATGGCACTTTAGCCGACTCCTTTCATTTTTTTCTAAGCGTTTTAAATCAACTTTCCGCAAAGTATAAGTTTAAATCGGTAAGCCTTCACGAAGTCGAGTACTACAAACAACTTACGCCTAGAGAAATTATGAAAGAGATGAATGTCTCTCGATGGAAACTGCCTTGGATTGCGAAAGATTTTATTCAGTTAATGAAAGAAAGAGATGAAGAAATTCATTTGTTTGAAGGTATGCGGGACCACTTAATTGAACTGCATAAGCGTGGATATACGCTCGCAATTATTACTTCAAACTCTAAAGAAAACTGTCAAAATGTACTCGGTAAAGAACTCTGTGAGCTTTTTAGTCATATTGATGGCGGCTCGTCTATATTTGGCAAAGCGAAGCGGATAACGCGTGTTCTCAACATTTTGGATGTAAGTAAAAACCATGCCATTTATGTCGGCGACCAAACCACCGATGGCGAAGCTGCACATAAAGTAGGTATTGATTTTGCTGCGGTAGGTTGGGGTTATACATCGGCCGAAAAATTAAAAACCATCCAGCCCAAAGTCGTGCTAACAGACTTGGCAACCATGAAAGAATTTTTCTAAATATATGAAATGCAGGACAAACCATGAATAACAAGAACAACCCGATTGGAATGATTGACTCTGGTTTAGGTGGGTTGTCTCTCTTTAAGCATATTCGGCAGGCTCTTCCGAATGAAGACATTATCTATTTCGCCGACTCGAAATATGTCCCTTATGGAGACAGAGAAAGCGACTGGATTGTTTCACGAACCACGCATTTAATTTCAAACTTAGTGGCTCAAGGTAAGTGCAAAGCGATCGTGATTGCTTGTAATACTATGACAGCTGTAGCGGTTGAAACGATTAGAGCGCAAATTAATGTCCCACTTATTGCGATAGAACCAGCGGTAAAACCTGCTGTGGGCATGACCATGAGCAAGCATATTGCTGTTTTGGCAACGGCAACCACGGTGAAGGGCAAAAATTTAAAAAGTTTAATTGAAACGTATGCGCAAGATATTAAAGTGTCTTTGGTGCCGTGTATTGGTTTGGCTGAAAAAATTGAAACGGGCAAAGCACATACAGCGGAGGTTAAGGATTATTTAAAAAATATTTTGGCACCGTTGGTCGAGCAAAAAGTTGATACAATTATTTTAGGATGCACACATTATCCGTTTGTTTCAGACACGATTCAGGAAATTGTAGGGCGTGATATTCAAATTATTGAGCCTTCCGAAGCTGTAACAGCCCAATTAATACGGCAGCTCAATCAGTATCATTTAAGTTCTGAAAGTCCAAATGAAGGGAACCATATTATTTGGACCAGTTCAGACCCGTTGGAAGTTGCGGACGTTACTTTTTCTTTGTTAGGTACGCGATTACCCGTAGAAACTACTGGTTTTTAAAACCAAGAAAAACGCCTAGCCCCATAAAAATGAGACCACCCATAACTGACATAGATTTTTGGGGCTTCTTTGATTTAGTTAATTTCTGACTAATGTAATTGGCTAAAAACACACAAACCACATCAGCAGAAACGAAGATTAGATTCACAATCAGTCCTAAAATGATGAATTGAGACCAAACTGGAAAATCTAATGAGGTATTAATAAATTGAGGTAAAAATGCGATATAAAAAATAGCGGTTTTAGGATTTAAAAATTCGACCAGAATGCTCTGCTTCAAAGATAACTGACCATTTTCAACATTTTGCTGAATAGTAGGGGACGAGGCAGATCTAATTAATTTAATGCCTAACCAAACTAAATACAAAGCACCTAAAATTTTAATAATATCATAGAGTTTTGGAATAATTTGAAAGATGGTGGTTAGGCCCAAAGACGCCGCTATGATATGAAAACAGCCTCCTAAGAAAATTCCAAATGCAGCCATTAAACCAGATTTTCTACCGCGGGAAAGTGTCTGTGCAGCGGTATACAGCATTGCTGGACCCGGAATATAAGCAAAAATAATTGTAGTAATTAAAAATGTAATGAAAAGCTCTAAAGAAATCATGTTTTACCTATCTTATTGTTACTATTTTTGAGTGAATTTTAAACAATTTAAAGTATATGAAATTTATAAATATTTCAATTTTATAATCAGATTTATGACTATAAAAAAACTCAAAATAGCTTGCTCTAACCTTTAGAGTCATTGTCAAAAAATCTTAATCACAAAATTCTAAGCTCAGAGCACCTTGATTAAATTCTTTTATACTTAAATTTTCTTATCTTATATTTTTATATAGACTATTAAATTAAAATTAAAGATTAATCTATTTTATTAACTAAGTATATATAACCCAAGTTTATATTTTAAATTTAATTAAAAGTTCTAAATATGATAAAGAAAATAATATTATTTAAATATGAATAAAATAATTATATTTAAAGTTTTTCATTAAAATAAATTGACGTAATTAAAATCACCAATTATTATCTCGTTGCTGGCCTACATTGCCAGCCGGTTTTAGCAGACCGACCCTAGCGTAGCGGGTTATACTTCCTCAGTATTTCTCGTGTGGAACCTTTGTGCCCCCTTTTTCTCTATGGTAGGGCGGAAGGGGGACGCGTTCGCGCGTGCTGGTCGCTAGGTCAGTCTGCTAACCCTCTTTCGTTCTACCACCCTAAATTAGTTCGCGGTGATTTGGTGGTAGAACTCCATTTTTAAGGAGTTGGCCATGCCATTATTCAAACTCATTTTCTCTCTCAATTAATTATTTTATTTATTTAAAATTTGGGTTTTTTGCGACCTGATTTTTTAAATTTATAAATTATTTCTATTTTAAAATTTTAATTATTTTATTTTCCCGTGTTTGTGGGAGGGTTAGTTATTATTTAAAAAATTATTTTAATATTTAATCGAATTATATTTTTATTTTATTTAAAGATATAAATAATCATGAGAATAATATGAAACTTCATAAATTTATATTGATTTTAAACCTTGTGGTCGGTGCTTACAGTATTACCAATGATGATGCCAATGCTCAGCAGGAATTTAAAAGAATTTGTTTGTCAGGTAAACACATGCAAGCCAGTTGTAATTGTGTTTGCCAGCAGCTTGCACAGGTGTATTCGCCTCAGACTGTACAACGTTTAAAACACACCAGTTTGCAAAGTCCTGTTCTCCCACAGGACTTTGCCCCTAACTTGTTTAGCAGTATTCAACACTGCAACAAAACTGAAATGGGCTAAGTTCGCTTAGCTCCTTTATCTCTGTGTCGCAATGACCTCTCAAACTTTAAATCAGCGCAAAAGTAAAAGTCTGTTGTGGCATGGGGGCCTAGGGGAGTGTCCTTTATGTTCTGGTATGAACGCAATAAAAAAGCCCGATATGCGTTACATATCGGGCTTAATCAATCAGTTGTTAAAGCAAGTGATGCCTTAATAATGATCTTTTTTGAATTACTCTACAGTTACTGACTTCGCCAAGTTACGCGGCTGGTCAACGTCTGTACCACGTAATACAGCAACGTGATAAGACAACAACTGAACTGGTACGCTATAAATGATTGGAGCAAGCCATTCGTTTACTGCCGGAATTTGTACAACGTGTTGACGATCTTTTTCAACTACGCCGCTATTTTCATCAGCGAATACGAATAATTCACCGCCACGCGCCTGAACTTCTTCCATATTTGACTTAAGCTTATCAAGCATTTCATCGTTTGGCGCAAGAATCACGATTGGCATTTCAGTATCAACAAGTGCCAATGGCCCATGTTTTAACTCACCAGCCGCATAACCTTCTGCGTGAATATATGAAATTTCTTTAAGCTTTAACGCACCTTCCAAAGCGATTGGATAGTGTGTGCCACGGCCTAAGAATAAACAGTGTTGTTTTTCAACAAACAATTCTGATAAACGTAAAATTTCAGCATCATTCTTAAGCGTATCAAGAATTACTTTCGGGCTGTGCCACAATTCGCGAGCAATCTCTTCAATCATGACATTGCTAATACGCTGTTTTACTTGTCCAATTTTTAAGACGAGTAGCATAAGTGCAGCAAGCTGAGTCGTGAACGCTTTAGTTGATGCAACACCAATTTCAGGCCCAGCAAGGGTCAATAAGTGGTGATCAGTTTCACGTACCATTGAAGACGTCGCAACGTTACAGATAGTCAAAGTTTGAATATCGATATTGTTTGCTTTGGCACGTTTTTGAGTTTCACGTAATGCAGCTAAAGTATCGGCTGTTTCACCTGATTGAGAAATACAGATATAGAGCGTATTTTCAACAATCACAGGTGTGCGATAGCGAAATTCACTTGCGATTTCAACTTGGCAAGGCACGCCAATCAGTTGTTCAAACCAATATTTCGCGATCATGCCTGAGTGATAGCTTGTACCACATGCAATAATCTGTACGCTTTGAACTTTGCTAAAGTCTGCTTCAGCATTTTGCAAGAAGTCTTCGCGTAAGCTGTTGCCATCCAGTGCTTGAGAAATCGTTTGTTTAATTGCTTCTGGTTGCTCATAAATCTCTTTGAGCATGTAGTGCTTGTATTCACCTTTTGAAGCATTGCTTACCGTTGCGTCAAGCTCTTTCACTGGACGTTCAACAAGTTCACCGTTTGCAAATACTTCAATTGAAGTACGAGTCAGGCGAGCAATATCACCTTCTTCTAAATACATAAAACGGTTAGTTACAGGTAAAAGCGCAAGTTGGTCTGAACTAATAAAGTTCTCACCAATACCTACACCAATCACAAGTGGTGAACCTTCGCGTACAGTGATTAACTCATCTGGGTAATCGCTATGAATAATACCCAGTGCATATGCACCTTTAAGCTGAGGAACAACTGATTGTACTGCTTCAAGTAAGCTGTCAGTGCTTTTTAGTGCTTCTGCAACTAAGTGAGCGACAACTTCTGTATCTGTTTGAGAGGTAAATACATATCCTAAAGCTTGAAGGTCATCTTTAAGCTCTTGATAGTTTTCGATAATACCGTTGTGTACGACTGCCACTTTACCCGACATGTGAGGGTGAGCATTATTTTCAGTTGGTTTACCATGTGTTGCCCAACGTGTATGAGCAATACCAACTACCCCAGTGAGCTGCTGATCAGCAACTGCATCGGCAAGATTAATCACCTTACCTACACGACGCTCACGTAAAACTTCTTCATTATTCAGTACAGCAACGCCTGCTGAATCATAACCGCGATATTCAAGACGTTTTAAACCTTCAATTAAAATTTCGGTTACACAACGTTCTGCAACGCCTCCGACGATACCACACATAATTCAATCCTCTTATTTTTTAACCTTTTGGGGACGTTGATAATTTGCTTTAGAAATTTGTTGAGCACGTTCAAAGGAGAGACTTTGTTCAGCCACATCTTTCGTAATCACAGAACCCGCACCGACTGTTGCTCCATTTCCAATAGTCACAGGCGCAACCAGCGAGCTATTAGAACCGATAAAGACTGCATCGCCAATAGTGGTTTTGTGTTTATTTGCACCATCATAATTGCAGGTAATTGTACCTGCCCCAATATTTGAATCGGCACCGATCTCGGCATCACCTAAGTAGGTGAAATGATTGGCTTTACTGCCAAGACCAATGGTTGTGTTTTTGACTTCAACGAAGTTACCAATGTGGACTTCGTTTGCCAATTTAGCGCCTGGGCGTAAGCGTGCAAATGGACCAATTTGGGTGTTTTCACCAACAATTGCACCATCAAAAACACTATAAGGCTGAACTTTGGTTCCCGCTGCAATTTTTGTATTTTTCAAAATACAACCAGCACCGATTTCTACAAAGTCACCGAGTTCACAGTCACCTTCAATAATGACATTTACGTCAATACGGACATCGTGTCCAACTTTTATAGAACCACGTAAATCGAAACGAGCAGGGTCGGCAAAAGTTACGCCTTGTTGCATAAGTTCTTTTGCTTGCTGTTGCTGAAAATCGCGCTCAAGTGCCGCAAGTTGTAAGCGGTCATTAACCCCTTCAACTTCAAAAGCAAGTTCTGGCTGAATAGAGGCAATTTCTAAGCCATCTGCAACCGCCATCGCAACGATATCAGTTAAATAGTATTCGCCTTGTGCGTTTTCATTAGAAAGCTTAGGTAACCATTCATGAAGTTTTGCATTGCTTACACAGTAAATACCTGTGTTGATTTCTTGAATTTGGCGCTGAGCATCAGTTGCATCTTTATGTTCAACAATCGCTTGAATTTTTCCGTCTTGGCGAACAATACGGCCATAACCTGTTGGGTTGTCGACATGTAAAGTAATCATCCCAATACCGGTTTTACTTGATACTTCAACAAGTTGCTCTAGCGTTGTTTGACGGACTAAAGGAACATCACCGTATAAAATTAATGAAATACCGTCTTTAGGAAGTACCGGTAAAGTCATTTGTACAGCATGACCTGTACCTAATTGTTCTGCTTGTTCAACCCATTGAATGTTTTCTTGTGCAAACGTCTGTTTTACGTGATCGCCGCCATGTCCATAAATGGTAATGATATTTTCTGCTAATAGTTGTTTTGCTGTCTTAATAACATGTCCTAGGAGTGGGCGACCAGCTAAAGGTTGCAATACTTTAGGTAGTTGTGAACGCATTCGCGTTCCTTTGCCTGCAGCTAGGATAATGACGGTAGTTGACATGAGTAAACCTACTTAAATGGCGTTACGCCCCAGAAAGTAATAAATATGATGATACAGAGTGCCGCCCAAAGCCCTGCAATGATGTCGTCCAGCATAATTCCGAAACCGCCAGCAACTTTCTGGTCGGCAACACGGATTGGCCAAGGTTTCCAAACATCAAACAGGCGGAATAAGCAAAAACCAATTAGTGCCCATTGTAACGACATTATATTAAAAAATATTAAAGGCAGAAGAGTAATTGATTGTCCTGCAAATTCATCCCAAACAATTCGCCCATCATCATGAACATCAAGGACTTTTGCCGTTTGACCACAAATATAAATTCCCACCAAGGACATGATGAGAATAGCGATTAAACTTAAGGTAAATCCGAGAGATAACCAGATAGGAATGAAAAGTAAGGCAAAAGCAGAACCAAAAGTACCGGGTGCTTTAGGAGCGAGACCAGATCCAAAACCAACCCCACAGAAAACGATGCAGCGGTTGAACCAAGACATGTTCTTAAAATGAATCGGCGGTTTATGCAAAGTGTTGGTATCCATGAATTTGCAATGGGTAATCTGAACCCAAATGCTCAAAAGTTAGTTTTGTTTGCTCAACGATCTGTCCGATCATTGTAATCTTAACGTCCAGTTGTTTTTGCAAAAGTTTTTCATAATTTTGCGGTGTTATTGTAAAACATAATTCGTAGTCATCACCACCTGCAAGCGCATATTGCCAACGTTGTTGTTCTTTTAGTTGTTGCAATACAGGGTCAACAGGTAATTCTTCCAAGACGAGTCGGGCTCCAACCTTGGATGCTTTTAAAATATGTCCTAAATCTTGCGCTAAGCCATCTGACACATCAATCATGCTAGAGGCAAGGCCTTTTAGCTCTTGTCCAAGCTGACAGCGTGGTGTCGGATAGTCGAGTCTTTGCTGTAGAGGATGGCCCAAGTGCTGTAAACCGTAGGCTGCATCACCTACCTGTCCGCTCACACATACATAATCACCAACTTTTGCGCCTGAACGTAACACGGCTTTTCCGGTTTCAATCCAGCCCATTGCGGTAACGGTAATGGTGAGATGTGGGCCTTGAGTGGTATCTCCACCAATTAAGGCAACACCAAATTGATTACAACAGTCATAGATTCCCTGACTAAACCCTTTAAGCCACTCATGGTCAACTTGAGGCAAGCTGATTGCTAGTAAAATACTGTGCGGTTTGGCACCCATTGCGGCAATATCTGAAAGATTTACAGCAACACTTTTCCAGCCAATCGCATGAGGTGAGGTTTCAAGAGGGAAATGACGTCCAGCAACAAGTGTATCTGCACAGATCACCAGTTGTTGATTTGGAGGGGGAGTAATTAAGGCTGAGTCATCACCAATACCAAGCGCGACATCGGAGTTTGACTGCCGATTAAAGTACTGGTCAATAATTGAAAACTCAGCCATAGAACACCAAGCCTATTAGTTTGCTTGTTGTTTTTCTGCGCTACGCAGTGTCGAACTTAGGCGGTCTAATACACCATTGATGTATTTATGACTGTCTGCTCCGCCAAAATGTTTAGCGAGTTCGATTGCTTCATCAAGTACCACACGATATGGAATTTCTAAATGATCACGTAACTCGTAAGCACCTAAACGTAAAGTCGCAAGCTCTACACCATCAAGTGCGTCAATTTCACGGTCAAGTACCGGAATAAGTAACGCATCAAGGTCTTCGTGTTGAGCGATGACTTGAGTAAGTAGTTCGTGATAATAGCTTAAGTCGACCTTGTGCATTGCATTTTCAGCACGGGTACGTGCTTCAATTTCGTGTACAGGGTTGTGACTCATTTGCCATTCATAAATACCTTGTACAGCAAAACGACGTGCTTTGCGTTTTGCTGCATAAGCGGCTTGCAGTGTTTGAGACATGCTTTAAATTGCCTTTAATAAATTAACCATTTCAATTGCAGTTAAAGCAGCTTCGCTACCTTTGTTTCCTGCTTTTGTACCTGAGCGTTCGATTGCTTGCTCGATGCTGTCAGTAGTTAATACACCATTGATAACAGGCAAGCTGCTTTCTAACGCAACTACACCTAAACCTTTTGCACATTCACCAGCAACAAAGTCAAAGTGAGGCGTGCTACCGCGAATCACTGCACCAAGAGCAATGATGGCGTCAAACTGGTTTGATGTAGCTAATTTTTTAGCAACGATCGGGAGTTCCCAAGCGCCAGGAGCGTGAATAACAGTAATGTTATCTTCATTTACGCCGTGACGTTTTAATGTGTCGATCGCGCCTTCCAATAAGTGTTCAACAACAAAGCTGTTGAAACGACCCACTAAAATCGCATAACGACCTTCGCTTGCGAGATGTAATAAACCTTCAATACGGCGAATTGCCATAGCAACCTCGATTATTTCGTTGTGATTTGATCAGCAGTGACATATTCCACTACTTCTAAATTAAAGCCAGATAAGGCATTGAAACGTAATGGTGAGCTAAGAAGCTTCATTTTTTCAACACCTAAATCACGCAAAATTTGAGCACCTACACCAATCGTTTGATATTGATGTGAAAGTGCTGCATTGGATTTCACCGGTTTTGGCTTGTTTAAATCATCCAACGCTGGTCCCAAGTCTTGCAAATGATCTTGCCCGATCCAGACTAAAACGCCGCGGTCACTTGCTGCGATCGTCTGTAGTGCACGGTCAAGATTCCAAGCAGGTTCGCCGTCAGCCTTATTCAGCTTAAGCAAATCACGAATTGGGCTGAAACCGTGTACACGTACCGTTGTAACCCCTTCTTTTGGCTCGCCTTTAACTAAAGCCAAATGAATGTCCGGGTTACCGATCTCGCGATAGCGATAGAGCTCAAATGATCCGTATTCTGTTTGAATCGTTTTTTGATCCAGACGTTCTACAGTTTGCTCATTCGTCATACGGTAGTGAATTAAGTCGGCAATTGTACCAATTTTTAGGCCATGCTTCTCGGCAAAAATTTCTAAATCTGCACGGCGTGCCATTGTGCCATCTTCATTGATGATTTCACAAATCACAGATGCAGGTTCAAAGCCCGCTAGACGTGTTAAATCACAGCCTGCTTCGGTATGACCTGCACGGTGTAAAACACCACCTGGCTGAGCCATGAGTGGGAAAATGTGGCCCGGTTGTACGATATCGCTTGGTTTTGCATGCGCTGCGACAGCCGTTTGAATTGTATGTGCACGCTCTGCTGCTGAAATACCCGTTGTAATACCTTCAGCTGCTTCGATCGATAACGTAAAGTTTGTACTATGCTGAGCACCATTCTGATCAACCATCAAAGGAAGATTTAACTGTTTACAGCGCTCACGGCTTAACGTTAGGCAAACTAGACCACGTGCATGTGTAATCATGAAGTTAATATCTTCAGGACGAACATGCGTTGCTGCCATGACAAGATCACCTTCATTTTCGCGATCTTCGTCATCCATCAAAATAACCATTTTGCCTGCACGAATATCGGCGACAAGATCTTCAACACGACTCAGCGGCATTCGCTTTCACCTTTTTTTGTCGTAAGACAATTTCTATTGAATAAATTTCGCATAGTTTACGCTGTTTATAGAATTTTGCCTATGATTCTGATTTATCCAAATTTATAACGAGACATAATAGATCTGGATTTATTTATCTGAATAAATCATAAGAGAATAAAATTATTTAAACTAAATACCATGAATTTAAATAAAAAAAACCTAGCCAAAAGGCTAGGTTTAAATGCGCACAAAGACTTTTAAGAAGCTGCACTACTTGGGCTATCATTTTGTGGAATTGATTTTTTGCCCATCAAAATTTCAGTTCGAATATTTTGCGCAAGCTCTGCACATTCAGCATTCATGCCGTTAATCATAAATGCATGGCGAGTCATAACATTACTTGGGTTTGGCATAGCAACAAGCTGATAGCTGTCTTGAATCGCTTTAAGCTGATCATTATCAAGATAAAGTGCAGATTCTTTCGCGTGAAGATGTTGTGCTAAACGCTGAGCAGCTTCTTTGGCGTCAATTTGCATTGCTTCTACAGCATGACACACGGCACTACGGGTTTGCAGTGCAAAGCGTTTATCTTCACGGTAACGCTTATATAAAACGTCTGACAGTAATTGGAACACTGTACCTACCATAAGTAGGCACTCTACAGCGTGTGCATGTGAAGTTGAGATTGCGAGTGTTGCGCCTTCGGCATGGAACTCATCTACTACCTCAATAACTGTAGACTTTAAATGATAATGCTTCGTGCATAGCTCAATACTTTTATTTAAAAAGAGCTGACAAAGTTTAAAGTAAGGAACAGAAACAGACTGGTTAACGCTACTTAACAACTGTTTAGGGTCATAAAACTGAATATTAAGTGCTAAGGTATCTTGATCTGGAGACTCAGCGCTTTTTTCTGGTTGTGTACGAACCAGTGGTTTAGCTTTAGCTTGCTGCTGAGCTTGTGCGACCAAGGTCACTGTATTTTGCTTTTCTAGTGCGAGTGCTTGAGTTAACTCTTGAATCTCATGTTTTAAACGATTTTCTTCGTTAATACGGGCCAAGTATTCGCTACGGGTTGGACGAGCGATAGCACGGTAAGCAAGCCATAATAAAATATGTAGGAACAGTGAAGCTAAAATCGCAAGCCATTGGGTACGAAGAATTTCCCCAATACTTGGTTGAATAAGCGTAATTTCAATAGAACCGACTTTCTTCTCGTTTTGAAGAGCATCACGAACAAAAATTTCACCTTCGCGAGTTTTTGACATGCCGCTTGTTGCCAAAACTTGTTTATTGGCATCAAGAATACGGATAGATGCCACACTTGGATTGGTCGCATAGCGATTGGCAATAAGCGCCAAAGATACCGTATTGGCAGGCTCAAGCTCAGATAAGCTGTCTGCTACGAGTTGACTGGTCATGAGCTGACCTTGACTCGCACGGTTTTCATTGAGCTGGTGTGTCGTTGCAATCACCAATAAAAAGGTATGCAATGCAAAACTAATGATCAGTAGGCTAGCAAATAGCCCTTGTCTAGGCGCAATCAAGTTAAACTTCCAAGGCAATTATATTGAAATTCGATTATGATTCTTACAATAGTTGTCACTCAGACTAGAGTCAATTCATGCGAGAAATCATTCTTATATCCTTTTTAGGACCGGACCAACCAAACCAGTTTACCCGATTAATGCAAGTACTATCCGTACATTCATTGCAAATACTGGATGTAGGTCAGGCCGTTATTCATAATCAACTGACATTGGGCATCGTGGTCGCCTCTGAAAATGAAACTGCGACAGCGTTGGCAATGAAAGAGATTTTGATTTTAGCACATGATATTGGCTTAACAGTGCGCTTTAAACCAATCTCGGGCACAGAATACGATCAATGGGTAAGCGAAGGTGGGCGAACCCGTTATATCGTCACTGCTTTAGCGCCAGAACTGACTGCTGCACATTTACAAGCAGTTACACAAATTGTGTCTACACAAGGCTTTAACATTGAAACTGTCACCCGTTTATCGGGCCGTGTAGACCTTGAAAAAGACAGTACCTTGCCTCGTCGTGCCTGTGTTCAGTTTGGTTTAAGTAGTGGTCCAACTTTAGATGCACAAGCGATGCGTGCTGCTTGTTTACTTCTTTCAAGCGAATTAAATATTGATGTCGCTGTTCAAGAAGACAACGCTTATCGACGTAATCGCCGTTTAGTGTGTTTCGATATGGATTCAACTTTAATTGAACAAGAAGTGATTGATGAATTGGCGCTTGAAGCAGGGGTAGGCGCGCAAGTAGCTGAAATTACTGAAAGAGCAATGCAAGGTGAGTTGGACTTCCAACAAAGTTTCCGTGCACGTGTTGCATTATTAAAAGGTCTTGATGCATCTGTTTTACCTAAAATTGCTGAGCGTTTGACCATTACCGAAGGTGCGGAACGCCTTATTTCGACTTTAAAAGCACTTGGATATAAAACGGCAATTTTATCTGGTGGTTTCCAGTATTTTGCTGAATACTTACAAGCTAAATTAGGTATTGATGAAGTTCATGCCAACGTTTTAGATGTTCAAGATGGCGTTGTAACAGGTGAAGTAAAAGGTGTAATTGTTGATGGTGCGCGTAAAGCAGAGTTGCTGCGTGAGCTTGCCAACAAACTTGGTATTTCACTAGAACAGGCAATGGCTGTCGGCGATGGCGCAAATGATTTACCGATGCTTGCGATTGCGGGTCTTGGTGTCGCATATCGTGCTAAACCGCTTGTTCGTCAAAATGCCAATCAGGCGATTTCAAGCGTTGGTTTAGATGGTGTCTTGTATTTACTCGGTATGCATGACAAAGATTTAAGCCGTGCCTAAATAATACTGAACAATCATTAAGCGCTGCTCAAGAGTAGCGCTTTTTTTATGCAGAATAGTCATAAAAACAAGCAAGTTATGACAAAATGATGCACAGAAAAAAGGCAATAAAAAAAACTGAAAAAAACTTATTTTGAGGCAAAAAAACAGCATAGTTTTTTGTAATGACACGCCAGAATTGACGCCATATAGGAAGTAGAACTTTTTTAAATTTGCAAAAATGTAATGACAAAAGAATGTTGCGACAAAGTATGTCGCTTCGACAAATAACAGGTCTTTTTTTCTAAAAAAAAACATCCATAATGCTTTCTAAGCTTCAACACAAATCATGAATTAAAGTTGTTTTTGGAATGAGGTCTGGTGTTCAGACCGAATGTTTTTAGACGTTTTCATTAAGACGGAGGTTTCTATGGTAACAGCGAATTTTGCCGCTATCGCCGGACTCAGCTTAATTGCTGTCGCGCTTGTTGCTGTGTTCTTTTCTCCTTACCGTCGTTGGCTTGGTTTTATGCTTGCAGGGATGTTTTTTTGGGGGCTATTGGAAGTGGTCCGTTTTGGAGTTCAAGTCACTTTTGAAATGCCAGTCACATATAGTTATTTAACTGCACTAAGTCTAGCGATGGTAATGGTCACATTTATTTTATTACGTGAGGATAAACAGGCACAGAAGGCTTTGGCAAATCGCCAATATATAGAACATACGCCAGTATATGAAGATGATCAGCAGCAATGTTCTAGCCGATAATTAAATTGTTATCTAACGGTAAAAAGGTATGCACAGCATGCCTTTTTTATTTACGAAAACATGATTTTTATTATACAAAGCATTTATTAAAAAATAGCCAGTTATGCTACGATAGGCTGGTCTGTTGACGTTTCATATATAGATTGCGTTGCCAATTAGAATATCATCAGTCGATGCACAAAACAGGCAATGGGGAGCCCTTGCTGAGTTTTGCCCCAAGGTTTTCATAAAAATACAATAGGCGTGAATGTTCATGAAACTTTCTTCTATACCTGTAGTCAAGTTACCACTTGTTGATGTCAGTACAGACCCGTTAGATTTATTGGTAGCAGGTTTGGCACTGCGTATGAAACAGTTGGCACGTACAAGTCCTAAGTTTATTGAGCTAGTGCATGACCGCGCATTCCGCATTCAAATTGGTACTGATTTAGGTGTGGCTCGCCAAATTATTATTAACCATGGCCATATCGATACAGTCGCTGGTTCACCTGAAAAAGCTGACTTTATTTTGCAGTTTGCAGATAGTGAACAAGGTGTAAAAACCTTACTCAAAGGCGACCCAACTGCATTCATGACGGGTATGCAAGAGGGTAGTATCAAAATGGAAGGTGATTTCAGCCTACTTGTTTGGTTTAATCAGGCAGCTAAATTGATTCCACCAAAATTACCTAAACCAGTAAAAGATAAAGTACGTCAGGCACGTGCCTTTATTAAAGAAAAGACTGGTCGTTAAGACCTAATAAAAAACTCCCGATCGGGAGTTTTTTTTATATCTATGCTTCAACTTCTAAATTGAAAGTGACTGGCCCATCATTAATGAGGTGTACTTTCATATCAGCAGCAAAAATACCTGTTTGAACATTTTCAAACTGTGAACGGGTATATTCAACCAACTGTTCATAGAGCGCTTTTGCGTCGCTCGGTGGCATGGCTGGACCAAAGTCTGGACGTAAGCCTTTTTGGGTTTGTGCCATGAGCGTGAACTGAGATACAAGCAGGACTCCGCCATTTGCTTGAGATACATTCCAGCCCATTTTGCCTTGCTCATCATCAAAAATACGATATTTCAAAATCTTATCGATAAGCTTCTGACCTATGGCTAAAGTATCGTCTCGGCCAATTCCTAAAAAAACCAATAAGCCATTCTGGATTTCACCGGTCGTTTCACCGTCTACCACCACTTTAGCTTCAAGAACTCGTTGTATTAAAGCGCGCATTGTTAGAGAGAGTTTCTACAATTATTTGAATTGATGCAGTTTAGCAGAAATTAATTTAAATGATTTTTAAAAGGAAATTTCATGGAGTTGCAACAATGGTATAAAAGCTCATAATTCATCTATAAAAATATGCTTTAATGCTAAGAAGCAAGCGAATAATCATTGACTATGTCTCCAATTATCCATTCTTTACTTGATACAGACTTGTACAAATTTACGATGCTACAAGTGGTTTTGCATAAATTCCCGCAAACACATAGTGTCTACCATTTTCGTTGCAGAAATTTAGAAGATACTGTTTATCCATTAGTGGATATTTTGGATGACTTAAACGAGCAACTCGACCATTTATGTAATCTCAAATATAAAGAAGACGAACTACAATATTTAAGAAAGTTACGTTTTATTAAAAGCGACTTTGTCGATTATTTAGAATTATTCCAACTTAAACGACGTTTTATTCAGGCCAGTATTGATAATGAAGGTCGACTAGATATTCGGATTGAAGGGCCAATGGTTCAGGCCATGATGTTCGAGATTTTTGTCCTAGCGATTGTAAATGAATTATATTTTAGCCGCATTAAAACAGACGAAGTTTGGGCGGAAGGCGAACGACGTTTACAAGCAAAGCTTGAATTGATTCAGCAGTACGAAAAATCTCAACAGCCGAATGACCCTCCATTTTTAGTTTCTGATTTTGGTACACGCCGTCGCTATAGTTTTGAA
The DNA here is from genome assembly GCF_000588255.1 of Acinetobacter sp. 1424608. NCBI lineage: Bacteria > Pseudomonadati > Pseudomonadota > Gammaproteobacteria > Moraxellales > Moraxellaceae > Acinetobacter > Acinetobacter sp. 1424608. The sequence goes on along the minus strand of NZ_JFXL01000003.1, from coordinate 209,059 downwards.
TGGCAAAAACATGTAGTTGCTGCATTTCATAAAACTGTGCCAAATGTATTTCGTGGAACAAGTAATGTTTTGCTGGCTAAAGAATTAAATATCACGCCAATTGGAACCATGGCACATGAATTCTTGCAGGCGTTTCAGGCGCTTGATGTCCGTTTACGTGATTTTCAAAAAGCTGCTTTAGAAACATGGGTTCAAGAATATCGTGGAGACTTGGGAATTGCTTTGACTGACGTTGTTGGTATGGACGCTTTCTTAAGAGATTTTGACCTGTATTTTGCCAAACTATTTGATGGCTTACGTCATGATAGTGGTGACCCATATGAATGGGGTGATAAGGCTTATGCGCACTACCGTAAATTAAAAATTGACACTAAAACCAAAATGTTGACCTTTAGTGATGGCCTTAATTTGCCAAAGGCTTGGGAGCTACATCAATATTTCAAAGACCGTTTTCAGGTGAGTTTCGGTATTGGTACTAATTTGACCAATGACATGGGCCAAACACCGCTCAATATTGTATTGAAACTGGTTGAGTGTAATGGTCAGTCGGTTGCCAAAATTTCGGATAGCCCTGGCAAAACCATGACTGATAACGATACGTTCTTGGCTTATTTACGTCAGGTTTTCCAAATTGAAGAACTTGATGAAGCTGTTTAATCACAATGTAGTCTGACAGTTTGGCAGCTACTTAACGCTTGTGAATGTTTATATCTGATTTTCTGCTAAACGGTAGCAGAAAATCAGAGTTTGATAGATATAAGCTTATGCTAAGATGAAATTAAGCTGGTATAAAAAGTAACCATGACGATGACACTCCCTGATTTTAAACTCGATTTATTAATAGAAGCAGAAGAGTTAGTGCCTTATTTAGGCAATGAATATATCCGTATTGTAGATTTGAGTCGTGCATCAGTTTATGAGCAGCTCCATATTCCACATGCAATTCATTTACAGCCTAAATGGTTGGTCGCTCAGCATGAAGAAGCCACTGGTATTTTGCCAGATGAAGCAGGTTTACAAGCTCTCATTGAAAAATTAAATATTTCACCAAATCACCATGTGGTGGTCTACGATGATGAAGGTGGAGCATGGGCTGGGCGTTTAATCTGGAATTTGCATTGCTTAGGATTTACACGTACGAGTTTAATTAATGGCGGTATTCATGCATGGCTTGGGGCAGGTTTACCGACTACAGCTGAGGTTGAAGAACTGCCTCGAGTTGATGATTTAATCCAGATTGATTTATCACATGCTGCACAGTTCCGAGTGAACTATGAAGAATTACGTAAACAGGTTGAACAAGAAAGCATTCAATTGTGGGATTGCAGAACGATTGATGAGTACAGCGGTGTTCGTTTAGCAGCGCGACGCGGTGGTCACATCCCAAATGCACTCCATTTTGAATGGAGTACTGCACTTAATCGACAAAATCATCTAAAATTGCATCCGCTTGAACGCACGCGGCAGCGTCTTGAACAACTTGGGTTCGATTTAAAACAACCTGTAGTCGTATACTGCCAGTCACATCACCGTTCTGGTTTGGCCTATATTTTGGCTAGACTTTTGGGTTGGGAAGCAAAAGCCTATGATGGTGCGTGGAGTGAATGGGGCAATCGCCTCGATAGTCCTATCATTACTGGAGAATCGCCGTCTTGAGTTTTACATCTCGCTTAAAAAAAGAATTATTTATTAAGGCACAAAATCTTGTTCCTCAGCATCAGTTAAGCCGTGTGGTGGGTAAAGTTGCTGCAAGTGAAAATCCGGTATTAAAAGCTGCGGTTATTCATGCATTTAAAACCAAATACGGTATTGACTTGTCGATTGCTGAACAAGGCAATGCACTTAAATATAAATCTTTTAATGATTTCTTTACTCGTGCATTGAAAGATGGCGTACGACTGGTTGATGAAAACCCAGATAGTATTGTTTCACCAGCAGATGGCGCAATTTCTCAAATTGGTAAAATTACTGCTGGCGAAGTTTTTCAGGCAAAAGGCCAAAGTTTCTCTGTAGAAAAATTAATTGGTGACCCACAACTTGCTCAACCTTTCCAAGAAGGCGAGTTTGCAACGGTTTATTTGTCTCCACGTGATTATCACCGTGTTCATATGCCATTTTCAGGCACATTAACTGAAACTTTATATGTACCGGGTGAGTTATTTTCAGTAAATCAGGTGACTGCTGAAAATGTACCGGGTTTATTTGCCCGTAATGAGCGTATGGTTTGCTTGTTTGATACTGAGCTTGGTCGTATGGCCGTTGTTTTAGTAGGCGCTATGATTGTTGCAGGTATTGAAACTGTGGCAACAGGTAAAGTAAAACCATCGGGTCGTATCGAATTACAACATCATCAGTTGAAGCTAGAGAAAGGTGCGGAGCTTGGTCGTTTTTATTTAGGTTCTACTGCTATTATTTTATTTGAAAAAGATAAAATCGAGTGGGAAAAACGTTTTAAAGCCGAGTCAGTTGTTGTCATGGGTGAACGTATGGGCCACACGATTTAACCCATAAATAATATTAAAAAAGAGAGCATTTGCTCTCTTTTTTTATTCACATTTTTATAATTAACTCTATTTTTAAATATAATGTTTATCAGTAAATAAACTTTCAACTCATTATAAATACTTACTAAGAGAATAAAATGTCCCCAACTCCTATCATTAGCCTATATTTTGCTTCGGTTTTGACTTTTGTGGCCGCATTACTTCATTTTATTTGTGTGTTTTGGGGAGCAAATGGTTTTCGGTTTTTAGGGGCTGGGAAAAGTATTGTTCAGATGGTCGAAAAAGGGCATTGGTACCCGAATTTTATGGCTATAGCTGTAGGTTTTATTCTTTGTATTTTTTCTTTTTACGCTTTTTGCGCAGCAACTCGTTTTATGAATTTACCATTTGAAAAAATGATTATTTCTCTAGTTGCCATTCCATTTATTTTGCGTGGTTTGGCATTTCCATGGTTAAAGGCTAGATTTAGTGGAAATAGTGATCTATTTTGGTATGTGAGTTCTTTCATTTGCCTCTTGTTGGGTTCGTTATATGCAATAGGGGCATATTTTTTATAAATTCAATTTGAAATGATGATTAGAAAGTAGAGGAGTAATCCCTTGATTAAAAAAAGTAATTCTTTATTAAAATTTTTATTGAGCAGTATTTTTTTGGCATCCGGTTCTGCTATGGCTACTCCAATGACAGATTTGAGTAAGCAAATAGTGAGTGAAAAACCGGGTTCTATACTGTCCATCGAACAACAAGATGTGACGAGTTTATTTCCTCATGCAGATCAACGTTTGCTGGTCAATTATCGTAGTCGAGGTGTGAATGGTGAACCTATCGTTGCCTCAGCATTTATTTTATTACCAAAAGGAACGCCTCCAAAAAATGGCTGGCCTATACTGGCTTGGGCGCATGGCACGACCGGAGTTGCTGACACCTGTGCACCTTCTAGTGACTATGTAGGTGGTCCTGTTCATTCTTATCAAGAAGTTGCTTCCAAAGCTTTAGATTCTTGGCTCGCACGCGGCTATGCGGTCGTTGCGCCCGATTATCAGGGATTAGGTACGCTAGGTGCACATCCTTATATGAATGCCAAGAGCCAACTGCACACGGTGGTAGATGCCGTACGAGCGTTACATGCAGTTAAGCCAAAAGATTTTAATAAACAATGGCTAGTGATGGGCCATAGCCAAGGCGGAGCTGCTGCTATTGCCGTGGCGGCTTATGGGCAAAAAGATGCACCTGAACTAGATTTAAAAGGAGCGATTGCGCTTGCGCCAGGCGGTTATCAATATGAAGGTATTGCAGAATATGTGAAAACTAATCCGAACCCAGAACCTAGTGTGGCAGCTTTCTTCCCGATTGTGTTATTGGGAGCGCAAGCAGCAGAACCAAGCATTGTTCCTGAAAACTTAGTCAGTCCAGAAATGAACACTGTGCTAACGCAAGCACGTAGCCGCTGTTTATCTGAACTTCAATCTGACTTGAAGAAATCACCTTCGAGCATATTTAAAGCTAATGCAGATTTAAGACCTCTTTTGACTTATCTGAAGCAGCAGTCCATTGAAAATATGGTGCCTACCGTACCATTAATGATCGTACAAGGTTCTAAAGATCATTTGGTTGACCCGAGAGGGACATATGCTTATTACCAACAGCTATGCAAATCAAAAAAGCCAACTATTTATCAAACAATTGATGGGGGAGATCATCGCGATGCACTGCGTCAGAGTAGTACTTTTGTCACCAACTTTTTAAATGTTATAGAGAAAAATCAGACTAAATCTTATTGCTCTAATTTTAAATAAATAGTTTGAAATGTGACAAAAAAGCCGACTTTTCAAGAGTCGGCTTTTTATATGTGAGAAGGCAACTTTAGGTCATGTTATATAGTCTTTCTTTTGGAAAAACTGCGGTAAAGGTTGACCCTTCATTTTCTTTAGATTGCACATCTAAATAAGCACCGTGCTGCATCAGTACATGTTTTACAATCGCAAGGCCTAAACCCGTTCCACCTGTTTGGCGACTACGGTCACTATCTACGCGATAAAAGCGTTCGGTCAGACGCGGTAAATGTTTTGGGTTAATCCCGATACCGGTATCTTGTACGCTAAAGTAAGCATGTTCACCGTCATCATGCCAGCCAATGGTAATGGTTCCACCTTTGGGTGTGTATTTAATGGCATTGGTAATTAAATTACTAAATGCGCTGGCAATTTCCATGTCGGAACCAATCAGGTCACAGTGGCTATCAATATGTAAATTGAGTGTGTGTCCATAATCGGCATTGTAGGCCTGAGCATCATCAAACAGTTGATTCATTAAGCTCGGCATTTCAATAATCTGATTTTTTGCAATTTTTTTGTTGTTTTCTAAATTTGATAACAGCAATAAATCATTCACTAACGCATTCATACGTTTTGTTTGTGATTGCATTTGGTCAAATGCACGTTTCCAGCGTGGACTAATATCTTCTTGATCGGTAAATGTTTCGATGTAGCCGCTCAGTACAGTTAAGGGGGTACGTAGTTCATGCGAAATATTGTCGACGAAGTCTTTACGCATTTGCTCAAGGTTATGCATACGAGTCACGTCATAAGCGACAAGTAAGCGGCTTTCACCACCAAACCGTGTGAGTTTGACTTGCACATAACGGTCATCATCAAGATTCGAATGGAGTTTAATCCCATCGGGCGCTTGATCAATATTGTTAAAATATTCAATAAAAGTAGGCTGACGCAAAATAGTTAATAAGTTGCGACCACGGTCAAGTGGACTAATTCCCAGTAAACGCTCTGCGGCTGGGTTCCACCATTCGATTTGATGTTGATCATCAATTAAAACAACTGCCTCAGCTAGGGCAACTAAAGAAGATTGGGCACGGTCAATCAGCCCAACCATTTCGGCCTGAACAATTCGTTCCTGACGCTGAGCACGATACACATTAAATAATAATGCCCCCCAAATACCACTTAGGTTGGGAGGAACATCGTAAGGATTGTTGGCAATCCAGTCATTCACCAAATATAAAGAACGTAACTGGAGCGCAAAAAACACCACGAAGGCGATAAAAATACAGCTCCAGAAATACCCAACCCCTAAACCGACTAAACCTGCAATAATCAGGAAAAATAATAAAAGTCGTAAATCTTGTTTAGCAAACGTCCACAAACTACTGTAACGGGAAAGCTTTTGTTCACGTACCTGTTCAGGGACGGGGTAGGGTTCATACATAAATTTTGGTTAACCTGCGGCTAAATCTGCACGTGTAGAGAAACGATAACCTGTACCACGTACGGTTTGAACAAATCGGTCAACACCAAAAGGTTCTAACACTTTACGCAAACGACGGATATGTACATCGATGGTACGGTCTTCGATGTATACATTACCGCCCCACACCTGATCGAGCAACTGGGCACGTGTATATGCACGTTCTGGATGGGTCATAAAAAATGCAAGCAAGCGATATTCTGTTGGTCCCATATCTAAAATGCTGTTACCAAAGCTTACGCGTTGGCTTACAGGATCAAGAATTAAACCATTGGCATCAATTGTTTTTTCACCGCTTAGCGCATTTGCACGGCGTAAAACAGCTTTAATACGAGAAACCAGTTCACGTGTTGAAAATGGCTTAGTCATATAATCGTCTGCACCGGCATCTAGACCTTGTACCTTGTGGTCTTCCTCACCGCGTGCAGTCAGCATAATGACTGGAATTTCTGCTAGGTTTTCATCGCGTTTTAAGCGGCGGCATAAATCCACACCACTTACGCCTCCAGGTAACATCCAATCAAGCAAGATAAGTGCTGGACGTTGGTCGACGATAATTTGATGGGCCTGTTTGGCATCTTCAGCCTGTAAACATTGAAAGCCTGCCATATCCAAAGAAGTATGGATCATTTCACGAATAGGAAGCTCATCATCGACAATTAAAATATAGTCATCTTTCACAGCGTAATACCTTGTAGATTTTAACGGTGAACCGTTTTGTAGTTATGACAGGCTTATTACAAAGATTAATTATGACAATTTCATTGCAGAAAAGTCTATAAAATCGAATTTAGCAATAATTTGTGACAAAAATACGGCAAGCACATGACCGAATGATGACAGGGATGCATAAATTTTCTTAAAGCCATTCAATATGTTAACAGTTTGCTTCCAGCTAGGTTTTTAGCCTTAAAGCAGTGTCAAAAAACTTTAATATTATTTTGAAACTTGTGCCAACAAAGACAAGAAAACAATACGGCAGGCTGTTAAAACTTGTTCAAGAGACTGCTCAAAGCCACCCATGACCCATCGAATCGCAATTTGAGTCACATATCCGTTTAAGCCCGTTGCAATTAAAGAGAGTTCATTTTCCTTGTGCTGTATTTGCGGCATGGTCAGCATAACGAACGCTTGAATCATACGGTCAAACTGGGCAAGGGTTTCTTGAATCGTTGCCTGATTATGTAATTCCTGAACCAAAACGGCATCAACGTAGACGATACGAGCTAAACGAGGGTCATCTTTTAAGGTCGTCAGTAGCGCTCTTAACCCTGCATCGACCATTTTTTCTGGATCGGGTGCAGCCTTAATCACAGCTTGCATTAAGTTTTGCTGTAATTCTTCAATCATTTTTAAAAAGATAGTTTGGAATAAATCCTCACTCTTTTTAAATGATTCATAAAAATAACGTTCAGTGAGTTTTGCTTCTTGGCAGACATCTTTTACCGTCACTGAAAAAAAGCCAAGGGTTCCATAAGTCGCAATACCGGCTTCAATGAGTTTTTCGCGGCGTGCCTCTTTACGTTCAGAAAGAGATAATCCTTTGAACTGGCGTTCTTTACCCGCAGTTTTTGTTTTCTTTTTATTGGTTGAGTCGTTTGTCGCCATAAATAAATGGTTTCCTGATTTATCGGTTTTTCAGCAAGTACGAGGCTTATGATAAAGCCGTCAGCAGAATTGTGCCAATCTATCTGAAATTACAGTGTACTATATTGACAATGAATATTGTCAAAATTATATTAAAAGAGTCTAAAGTGCACATGCAATGAACCGGTTGTGCAAATCGAAAAACAAAGGATGGACAATGAAAAATTTTAAAAACAAAGTCGCTGCAATCACAGGTGCAGGTTCTGGCATTGGGCAACAATTAGCAATTCTGTTGGCGAAACAAGGCTGCCATCTTTCATTAAGTGATATTAATGAAAAGGGTTTAGAGAAAACTGTTGAGCTATTAAAACCGTACAGTAATATTACTGTAACAACTAAAAAGTTGGATGTTTCTGATCGTGAAGCGGTAAAGCAGTGGGCACAGGAAACCGTTCAAGATCATGGCTCTGTTAATCTCATTTTTAACAATGCTGGTGTCGCTTTAGGTTCAACTGTAGAAGGCGCAAGCTACGAAGATTTAGAGTGGATTGTTGGAATTAATTTTTGGGGCGTGGTTTACGGTACCAAAGAATTTTTACCGTTCATTAAGCAAACTCAAGATGGGCACATTATTAACATTTCGAGCTTATTTGGTTTAACAGCTCAGCCAACTCAGTCTGGCTATAATGCAACCAAATTTGCGGTGCGTGGATTTACCGAATCGTTACGCCAAGAGTTAGACATTGAAAAATGTGGCGTAAGTTCGCTATGTGTACATCCTGGCGGCATTCGCACCAATATTGCTAAAGCTGCAAAAATGAATGACAGTTTGAGTAGTTTGGGTATGGACCCAGCTAAATCTATTCAAAACTTTGATAAATTCCTACGTACTCCACCAGAAGAAGCAGCTCGTCAAATTCTAGATGCCGTTTTGAAAAATAAACGCCGTTTATTGATTGGTAGTGATGCAAAATTTCTTGATGCACTTCAGCGTTTGTTCCCAACTGGATATCAACGTGCTTCAACCGTTGTAACCAAATGGATGAAATAAGATTTAAATAAAAAAAGCCATCAATTGATGGCTTTTTTTATAAGGCTTAAGCTGTTTTAAATAAGAACTTTGATCTTCTTTTTCTTCCAGATAAACTGGTAATACAAGCCTTGAACGATACAAAGGCTCACAAATGCCAAGGCATAAGCAATCCAGATCCCTTTAAGCCCCCACATGAAGCTAAACCAGTAAGCGCATGGGATTTCAATTAACAAAATAGCCGAGATATTTAACAGCATTGGGACGGTAACTGTACCGCTGGCCCGCATGATTGATGCAAAAATAGCACCTGCACCAAAAAATAAAATTGCCCAAAGTACAATAAATAAGAGCTGCTGTCCTAATACCACCACAGTTGGGTCGGTAATGAATAAGGCCATCAAATATTTTGAAAATAGATAGCCAAGTGCAATTAACACACCTGTGAATAAAAAGTTCATGCCTAAAGCTGTGCGGGTAACACGTGCGAGTAAGTCTGACTTACCCGCACCAATTGCTTGAGCTGCAAAAATTGAAGCTGCAATTGAGATAGACAAAGCAGGGAACTGAATATAGTTGAGTACTTGGTTAACGGCACCATAGGCAGCTGTGGCATGAGCGCCAAAGCGGTTAACTAAACCTACAATCACGAGTCCCGCCATAGAGGTGGTAATCATTTGAATACCAGTTGGCACACCCAGACGTAAAATGATTTTGCTCAGTTCTGGGTTGTGGCGGATATGCTGCAAAAGCTGGCGGTTTGGTCGAAGTGGGTGCTTTTTCTTATTTAGATAAATCGCAAGAAAAATTAAGATAGCTACATAACCTGTAATTGTTGCGATTGCTGGAGCAATAATTCCTAGAGCGGGTAAACCAAAATAACCTTTAAGTAAGATCGGTGTAATCACTAAACCAATTACACTGGTTAAAGCCAGCGCCAGTAAAGGGGTAGTGCTGTCACCTACACCACGTAAAATTGAGGTATAGATAATATAAACAAATAGAAGTGGACTACCTGCGAGCATCCATTGCACATAAGGTAAAGACAGATGCATTACCTTTGGATCAGTGCCTAAAAGCTCTAAAATATCATGGGCAAAAAATACACCAATAATCGCTGTAATGATTCCACCAATGATGGTCATAAAAAGAGTAGAACCCACCACACTTTGAACTTTTTCAATATTTTGAGCACCCCATGCTTGCCCTACTAAAACGGTGGTACCTGTCGAAATTCCGATAATAAAAGCGAGCAGCAAGAATAAAATAGGGAAAAAAACAGAGACTGCGGCAATTGCATCGACACCCATCATTTGTCCAACGAAGATGGTATTAATGGTGCCAGATAAATTTTGCAAGATATTGGTAGCAATGAGCGGCAATAAGAAAACAAAAAATGTTTTCCATAGATTTTGCTGATGTATTAAAGACTGTCTTGGTGGCATGTGTTCTCCATCGCCCATCTCTTTGATGAGCGGGGCGGACATTCAACTTAGCATATTTAGTTGAAATTTCTTGTAGTGTTTTACTATGCTAAGTTTCTAAATTTATTAACATTCATTCAAGATTTCTCCTGCTTTTTGCAATGTTTCATCATTTTTAGCAAAGCAGAAACGAATCAGACGTAAAGACTCAGGTGCTTGTTGGTAAAACACTGAAACAGGAATAGCCACAATTTTATGTTGCTCGGCAAGAAACTGGCACATTTCAACATCGTTTAAGTCGGGTCTAATCTGACTGTAATCAAGGTTTTGGAAATAAGTCCCTTGAGATGGTTTAAATAAAAAACGACTATTGTGAATTGCCTGATTAAAACGATCTCGTTTAGTCTGATAAAACTGTGAAAGTTCCTGAATATGTTCTGGATGTTGCTGCATATATTGCGCAAGCGCAATCTGACAAGGGGTCGTACCACAGAAATTTGCATATTGATAAATTTGCCGGAATAGAAGCATTAATTCAGGTGCAGCAACACAGTAACCGGTTTTCCAGCCTGTCACATGAAAGGTTTTTCCAAAAGAGCCAATCACAAAACTACGTTCTCTAAGCTCTGGAAAATGCAACGCGCTAAAGTGCTGTTGACCATCAAAAACTAAGTGTTCATAGACTTCGTCGGATAAAACCAAAATATTTTTATCTTGAATCAGTTCAATGAGTTCTAACCAGTCCTGTTTTTCCCAAATGGTGCCAGTTGGATTGTGGGGTGTATTCACCACAATCATACGGGTTTTATCGTTAATCAAATCTTTAACTTGTTGCCAGTTCACTTTAAAGTCAGGTGCTTGTAGAGCAATACGAACAGCTTTACCGCCTGCTAACTCGACAGAAGGTCCATAGCTGTCATAACTCGGATCAAAAATAATGACTTCATCACCTGCATTGATGCAGGCTTGTATGGCACAGAAAATTGCTATGGTCGCGCCAGGGGTGATTGTGATTTCTGTGATAGGGTCAAGTTGAATTTGATCACGTTGCTGAAACTGTAAAGCGAGCTGTTCACGTAGCGCGAGAATGCCATCACCAGGTGGGTACTGGTTATGTCCAGCCAAAGTTGCCTGAGCTAAAGCTTCGAGCAAAGCAGGCGGTGCAGGAAAATCCGGGAAACCTTGTGAAAGGTTAAGTGCACCTAAGCGCTGTGCCATTGCCGTCATGGTACTAAAAATAGTTACCCCTTGTGCGGGCAATTTTGACTGAAGCTGTAGCATGTTATTCTCTTAAGATAATTATTAACGTTATAAAATCGATTCAATCGCTGCGCGAATTACACCTAGAGTTAAACCGATAAATGCACCGACCACAACACCGTTGACACGAATCATGTGTAAGTCACCACCGACTTCGTTTTCAATTTTTCCAATCATTTCACGTGAGTCCCATTCATGAATGCGCTCACTCACATAGCGTATGATTTTATGGCTATATTGGTCCGTAAAGTTCATGGCAAGTCCTGTCATTTCTTTGTTGAGAACTTCACGTACTTTTACATTTTGGACAAGGTTTTCACCCAACTGCTGAATCGCAGCTCTGAGGTTCATTGCAATACCAGAGTCTTCTTTCATTAAATCTTCTTTAATGGCATCACATAAAATAGTGACAGCACCACTAATGAAATTTAGGACTTGAGGACTATCTAGCAGTGCATCTTTGCCACTATTTAGACGTTGACTGGCAATACTCTCAGGGTTTGCTAACTCCAGCATGAGCGAGTGTGCAATAGTTTCAATTTCCTGTCGCCAAGGGTGTTCATGGTCAGCCAGCATGGATTCTACTTTTTCAACCAGTGAATCGATGGTGCGCTGCTGAACATCAATACCAATCCAGCTTGCACCTTTTGCAAGAGACCAGACGCCCAGCGCTTTAAACATTTTTCTGGTTAATTCACGAGTTTTATCTGGGTTTTGTACCACCCACTCATGCGCGATATCGAGGCCACGTTGCAGTACATCTTGGTGGAAATCATTTTCCAATACTGCACGCAGCATTTCACTCGCAAGTTTATTGACTTGAGTGTTACGCACCCACTGCACACTGTTGTTTTGCACGAAATTGGCAATTTGTTCTTGGCTAACAAATTCAAAAACTTTAGGTACAGTTTGCTGAATGAGTTGTACCACTTGCGTATTGTTTTGTGGACTGGCAAGCCATTGGCCAATCGCAAGACTTAAATCGGTTTTTTCTAGGCTTCGTTCGACCACCTGAGGCGACAGGAAGTTTTCCTGCACAAATCGGCCCATTGATTCTGCAATACGGGCCTTATTACGTGGAATAATTTCGGTATGATCACGCAAAAATTTAGGGATAGGAAGCTTACCAAATGGGTTTCGAAACAAAACGGTAATCGCATACCAGTCTGCTAGTCCACCCACTACGCCAGCTTCCGCACCTAACATCAAAATATGAATTAAGTTTGTATACTCAGGCAGAAAGCGATTGGCAATCAATAACCCAATCCACAGCACTACTACAATAACAAGCGCCATGGTAGCGAAATATTTGCTGCGCTTCAGATTGGGTGCATGGTGTACTTCTTCTGCCATATTCATACAGTCATCCTATTCATTTTTGTTTTACTGGCGGCTCAGGCGGTGGCAACAACTCTCCTGTCGGACTTAAGCCATATTTTTGTCCGATAGATTTGAGAATTAACGTTGCATCAAAAGCGTCCTGTGGAGCCTGCTTTTGATCCCGATAACATTCAATAGTATACGACACTTGAACAGGGTCGATATTGACCACTTGTGGGAAATCATAGAACGGATCATGCCAGAAACCCGGATAACGACGCCCATAACCATACGGATAAAAACTCGGTGCAGCTGGATAAACCACAGCCTGACGAGGTGGTTTTTGGCTTTGATTACTTGGGTCATTTTGTACTTTAAAAAAGCGGAAACCTTTTTGTACGGTCGTTTGTGCTGATTTCACCAAGGTAATTTCTTCAGCTGTTCCATAGCTCATGTTTGAGTCAGCTTGAAAACTGATTCGAAACGTTTGAGCATTTAACGGATAGGCTGAAAACTGGCCAAGCTGATCGAAGGTTTTTGGTTTGCTTGGTATAGTTGAACAAGCACTTAGAGTTAAGGCAGTGCCTAAAGCTAAACAAAGAGAGAGATATTTCATGGTGAACTCCCAGCTGAGCATGGAAGAATGGATGACTCAGCATTAAAAAAGAGAAGTCTTAAAAACTACTGTTCGGTTCTAGTAAAAATTCGGTTTCCTCTGGTGTTGAAACACGTCCAAGGATGGCATTGCGATGAGGATAACGTCCAAAGCGATCAATAATCACTTTATGCTTTTTCTCAAAGCTTAAATTAATTTCATTGCCGAGGCGTTGAAATAACTTTAAAGCAAACTCATGGATCAATTTTGATTCACTATGCATAAATGGCATATACAAAAATGAGCGCTGGTCAGGATTAAGCTGTGCATCGAGTTGTAAGCTAATTGCTTCTTGTGACAGAGCTAAAGCGAGGCTGTCATATGCAAAAGATTCAGGTTGATCACGATAAATGTTGCGAGAAAACTGATCTAGCACAATAATCTCTGCAAGACGACCTTCTGGGGTTTTCCGCCAAGACCAAAGTTCTGCTCGAGTTGCCTGCTGATGAATATCTGCAAATTGATCACGGATTTTTTTGTCAAAATCATCACTTTTTGCAAACCAAAGTGAACGGTGTTCAGGTGAAAACCAGAAGTTTAAAATGTCTTGATCGTTCATGATATTGACAACTCTTTAGCAATTATTCTTCAATAAAATCACAATTCTTTCGTGTCTTAAATAACAAGATTGTGATAAAAATTGCCAAACCGAAATGATGTGATCATATCAATATCCATATCATGTCACGATTTTGTATATAGTGATCTTTTATAAGCGAGCAAATGCATGAGTCAACCCACTACACCATCTCAATCAGTTATTCCTGCTTGGGTGGATTCGTCGCTACTACAAGGCATGTTACGTGGAATAGAACGTGAAAGCCTACGTATGCAAAGTAATGGGTTCTTATCACAAGAGTTACATCCAAAGGCTTTAGGTTCAGCTTTAACACATCCGAAAATCACCACAGATTATTCTGAAGCGTTAATGGAGTTTATTACCTCACCACAGCCAACCATTGAGGATGCCCTACATGAGCTCACCGATATTCATGCAGTTGTGCATCGTCATTTAGAAAATGGCGAAAAGCTTTGGCCCTTGTCTATGCCATGTATGCTAGATGACAATGAAGAACGAATTCGATTAGCTCAATACGGTACTTCTAATATTGGTCGTTTTAAGACACTTTATCGCCGTGGTTTGGGTATTCGTTATGGTCGCCGTATGCAGACCATTTCAGGCGTCCACTATAATTTATCTTTTCCCGATTCTCTTTTTTCTGCCTTGCAGGAACATGAAACTGACGAAAAATTAAAAGCACTCAGTCTGCAAGATTATCGTAGCCATCGCTATTTTGGGCTTATTCGTAACTTTATTCGTCTGACCCCACTGGTTATGTTCTTAGTCGGGGCGAGTCCATCGGTTTGTCGTTGTTTCTTGACCGGACATGAACATCATTTGTTGCCTTTAATCAAAGGGTCATACTATTTACCGTATGCTACAGCATTACGGATGGGACGTTTAGGCTACCAGAACTCGGCACAAAAAAGTTTAGGTATCCATTACAACAACTTATCTGGTTATCTGGCTGGTTTACAAAAAGCAGTACATTCTCCTTACCCGCCATTTAGCCGTTTAGGGTTAAATGATGCCTCTGGTGAACCGTTGCAAATTAATGATCATGTTTTACAGATCGAGAATGAATATTACAGTCTCGTGCGTCCAAAACAGGTCCCACACGCGGGAGAAACACCTTCTCAAGCCTTGCAAAATCGAGGAGTGGGTTATGTTGAACTTCGTGCAGTGGATGTAAATCCATATTCGCCAATTGGTGTAAATGAAACAACGGCTGGTTTCCTTGAGGCACTGGCGCTTTATTGCTTACTCAGTGATAGCCCTGAGTTGTTATGTCCCGAGCAAGATTTGATTGAGAAGAACCAGACAGAAGTGGTCAATCGTGGCCGAGCGCCAAATGCGACGATTATTGATTTAAACGGGTCTTACCATATTGAAGATTGGGCACGTCAGCACATTTCTAATATGCAGGATTGTGCCAAGTTACTTGATCAGACCTATGCGACAGATCTGTACAGCTCGGCTTTGGCCGTGATGCAAGAACGTATTGATGAAGTAGATGAAACACTATCTGCGCATGTGATTGATGACACGTTAAAGCATGGTGGAACCTGGAGCTTTGGCAGTCATATGGCACAGATGCATGCTGAAAGTTATGAAAAGCATGAAATCAGTGCAGAGACTTTGCAATATTTTGAACAATTGGCTGCACAATCTTTACAGCAGCAAGAACAACTTGAACAAGATAGTCAGATCAGTTTTGATCAATATCTTGAACAATATAGATAAAAATGAGGTTTTACATGCGATTAAGTTACCGTTTGGTGAGTGGACTGCTTGTACTGGCAAGCATTGTCGGCATGTCTTTTGCGTTATATTTGGAACATGTAAAAGGGTTAGAGCCATGTCCGCTCTGTATTTTTCAACGTGTTGGCTTAATGGCAATGGGGTTTGTGGCGCTCATTGCATTTTTGCATAACCCAGTTTCTAATGCGATTAAACGCTTCTATGCATTTTTAGCAGGCATTGCAATTTTATGGTCAGTGGGCGTGGCAGGCCGTCATGTTTGGCTACAGCATTTACCACCAGACCAAGTACCAAGTTGTGGACCAGGTTTAAATTATTTAATCGATGCATTACCCATGAAAGCAGTTTTACAAGAAGTGCTTTCTGGTTCAGGTGAGTGTGCTGCAATTGACTGGACTTTTTTAGGTCAGTCTTTACCAGTATGGTCTTTGGTTTATTTCCTTTTACTTTTACTGGTCTGTTTATGGCAGTTATTCCGTTTTTATCCGGCATTTAAGACTGCTAAAAAGTGAATTTAATATGATTAAAAAAAGCCCAACTTAAGTTGGGCTTTTTTTAATCATATTCGAACAAGTGAAAATATAAGAAAAATTGATAGAAATAACGCATAATTTTGTAGACAGATAGTTCTGTTTTTTATAAAGTGCAGCCGTTTATATATCCTAATGATTATAAAAAAATGGTTTTTAATATATTTAGTGTCTTGGAAAAAATAGGGCTAAATGCTCAGAAACGTGCTATCCATGTACAATTTTCTAATGAACTACTCAATAACCAAATATTCTTACAACGTATAGAAGGCCAACATCAGCTGAATGGTGGCCTAATGGCGGAATTGATCTGCCTTTCAACCAATGCTCAAATTGCATTGAAGCAATTTATTGGTGTTCAGGTCGCTGTTGATCAAGTCACAGATTCGGGCCAATTGTTCCGAACCACAGGTATTGTGACTGAAGCCAGTTATGGACAAAGTGATGGTGCTTTAACACTTTATAAGCTGACTATAGAAGATGCGACAAATTTATGGCACAAACGCCGTAATAGTCGTGTTTTTATGAATAAAAGTATCGTAGAAATTACCGAAGTTTTATTTAAAGAGTGGCAAGAAAAAAGTCCACTGTTTGCTGCGAGTTTAAGTCTTGACTTGAGCGGCTTAGGTCAAAACTATGATATTCGACCTTTTACTATGCAGCATAATGAGTCTGACTATGACTTTCTTACACGCTTATGGCGAAGTGAAGGTATTAGTTGGCTCATTGATGAAACAGAGCTTTTTGTTCCGCATTTTACTGCGCCAATACAAACTCAAAAACTAAGATTAATTGATGACAATAGCCAGTATCAGGCTTTAGAGCGTCGTAGTATTCGCTATCACAGAAGTAGCGCAACTGAATATCAAGATAGTATTACTGGCTTTGTTGCAGTACGGAGTTTGCAACCGACAGCGGTACATGTGCAGCGCTGGCAACCCGATGCCCTTGCACAAGAAGAGGGTAATGGTTCGGTTATTACCACGCATACACATTCAGACAACTTCGACTCAGCCACTTTAAGTCTTGAGCAGGCTTGGCACGTAAGCCCTGCTTGGATGCAAGATTTAAAAGGTGAAGATCAGGCAACGGCTTCAGGCAGTAGTCAATTAGAAAAACTAAATCAGCACTTCACCGATATGTATGCGAGTCGGGCTAAATACTTTAAAGCCTATAGTAGTGTCCGCGATAGCCAAGTCGGGTATTGGTTTAATCTACGCGAGCACCCTGAAATTGATCAGCATGAAGGGGCAGATCAAGAGTTCTTAATCATTGCTAAAAACTTCTATAATCAAAATAACTTACCTAAAGATTTACACCAGCAGGTTAGCCAGTTATTAACCCAAAGTCGTTGGGATCAACATGGTTATGATGACATCGAACGTCAAGCTAATGAGCTGACTCTCATACGCCGTCAAATCAAAACTGCGCCTGAATATAATCCAGAACAGCATCGCCCAATTGCCTATCCACAACGAGCAAAAGTCGTGGGACCAGAGGGAGAAACCATTCATGTCGATGAATGGGGACGCATTAAAGTACGTTTTCTATTTACCCGTAGTGATGATCATGGCCATGACGGTGGTGCTGGAAGCAATGACAATGATACCGACTCGGCATGGGTGGATGTACTGACTCCTTGGGCAGGAGAAGGCTATGGGGCACGTTTCTTGCCGCGTATTGGTGAAGTGGTTGTCATTGACTTCTTTGACGGCAATATTGACCGTCCATTTGTGACTGGGCGCATCCATGAAGCGCAGCGTTCACCCACTAAGTTCGATGTAAAAGGGCAACTTCCTGCAACTAAAAAACTGAGCGGGATTCGCAGTCAGGAAATCAATGGCAGTGGCTTTAACCAATTACGTTTTGATGACACAACCGGGCAAATCAGTACCCAACTCCAAAGTAGTCATGCAGCAACACAGCTGAATTTAGGTAATTTAAGTCATCCAAAAGAACAAGAGACGAGCCAAGGCCGTGGTGAAGGCTTTGAGCTCAGAACAGATGCTTGGGGAGCTGTGCGTGCGGGTAAAGGCATGCTCATTAGTACCTATGCACAAGAGCAGGCGATTGCCGACCATTTAGAGGCTGCACAAGCACAATCTTTACTTTCACAAGGCTATGAAAGTATGAAAATGCTCAGTGAAGTTGCAGCCAAGCAACAAACTGATGCTTTAAACGTGATTAATCGCTTACCCAAATTCATCCAGTCGCTTGAGCTAAAAACCACAGGACAAGCATTAAATAGTACGGTAAATCTGTTTAAGGAAGGCATTAATAACGACCCTATACATGCACTCAAAAGCTGTGGCGGCTTTATTGAGGATATTGGTGCTCTAGGCGGTAATGCAAAAGGCGTTGTAGATGAATTTAATGCTTTCTTTAGCGATGCCAAAGATGCGGTGGAAAACTTAAAAGCATTCATCGAAAATGTTGAAGAACATGGTGCCGACCTCGTTAAAGGTAAACTTGCAAGCATTAAAGATCGTATTCATAAAAATCCATTTGAGAGTATTAAAGAGGTTGGAAAGGTCTTAGCCAATGTTGAGACTAAAGACTTTGACATGATGAGTGTATGTGGCACTTTTAGTAAAGGCAGTAAATTGGAAGTGTCACCTTCTAAAGCATTGAGTTCTTTACAAGGCTTTATGGAGGGTTATACCCAAGGTTTAGAAAGCAGTTCCGATACTAAACAGCAAGAACAAGGCAAAATCTTTAGACAAGCCTTAATGCTATTAGCTTCACCAAATGGCATTGCCTTGACCACACCTGAAAATATTATCCTGCAAGCATCGCAAGATATTGCTGAAAGTGCCAGCGGTTCAATTAATTTAAGTGCACAGAAAAATATTATTGGGCATGCACAAGACAAAATCAGTTTGTTTGCTGCTCAAAAAGGTTTGCGTGCTTATGCAGCAAAAGGAAAGCTCGAACTACAAGCACAAGATGATGCTATTGAAGCAATTGCGAAGAAGGTGATTAAGCTAATTTCTACTGAAGATAAAATCGAGCTTACCAGTCCAAAAGAAATTGTATTAACCGCAGGTGGGTCACAGCTCAAAATTAATGCCAATGGTGTATTTTCAACAACAGGTGGTAAGTTTGAAAGTAAAGCTGGGCAGCATTTGTTTACGAGTGGAGCTAAGGTTTCTTATGAGGTTCCTAAGATGCCTAGTTCTTTTGATTATAGTAATAGAATTGATTTATATAAGATGTTTCAATGGAGTGATTTCGAAAATGTTAAATATAGTGCAATTTTTGAAAATCAAAGAGTTACGCAAGGTAATTTAGATGAATTAGGAAGAACAGAAAGATTCAAGAGTAGTACCCCTGACAAAATGAAGGTTTTAGTGGGATATAGTGCTGATAAATGGCATAAAGAAACAGAAGAGTTTGAGGATTTTGAAGACTATGAAACCCATAATGATTCTAATTTAAATAATAATTTTAATTAAGGGGAAAGAAAATGAATAAGAAAGGTTTAATTCAGTTTAGGTTTGTTGAATTATTTACTGGTAATAATATACCTAATTTATATCATGTTATTAAGAATGAAAAGGGCACAACTATTGCTTCCGGAATGACGAATAGTAATGGCTTAACAGTAATGATAAGTAGAGATGTAGGTGATACTCTTTATGTATATTTAAAAAATATTATAACAGGAGATTTGAAAGAAAAAGTTAGACACACTGTTATTTATAAAAAAGAGATAGTAAGAGTAACATCATCAAAAATCTTATTAGATAATATTACCTTGGCAAAATCAACGAATAAACCTGGTAATTATAGATATTTAACGCATAAAGTAAAAAAAGGAGAAAGTTTATCTTCAATTTCTCATCAATTTAATTGTAAAATTAATGAAATTGTACATTTAAATAAATTAAAAAATCCTGATCATATTGATATTGGACAAATTATTAAAGTTCCATATAAAAGTGCGTCGAGTAATACTAAAAAAAATCATGATAACAATCAATCTAAGCATGAAAGTAATAAATCATCTTCTCCTCAGAAAGTAAATTCACATGAAAATAATAATAATAAAAATACTTCAGATAAACCACAAAAAAGAATAGAGTCAAAAGATATAACTGATGAATATACAAAAGAGTCAGGAAAACCAATGAAAGTTGCTACTAATGCAACGTCTCCATGTATTTGTAAACAATATAATTTGGCTTGGGGATCTAAAGTTAGTTGTGAATTTAGGAAAAGAGTTATAAAAATAGCACAAAATTTGTGGCCTAATGACTCAGAGAATATGGCAAGCCAATTAATGGCTGTTATGCATTTAGAGTCTGCCGGAACTTTTAGCCCAAAAATTGGAACTTTTGTCAGCAAAAAATTAACAGATGATGCTAAAGGTGGTTATGTTGGTCTTATCCAATTCGGAAAATTTGCTTCAATTGATTTAAAAGTTAAAAGATCTGATTTAGCAAAAATGTCAGCCGTACAACAATTAGATTATGTGGAAAAATACTATAAACTAAACTCTGCTCATACAAAGATTAAAACTCTAACTGGATTATATTTATGGGTTAATTATCCTAAAAATGTCAAAGAAAATCGATTAGAAGATGAAGATATTGTGTATGCAGCACCCAAAGATGCAGAAGTAACTTCTAAAAAATTTTTAGAAAGCCCATATCATCAAAATCCTAGTTTTATGAAAGAGAATGATGAATATAAACGGGATGGCAAAAAAGTTATTAGACAAGGATTTAAAAATGGTTCAACTAAAGTTTGGGAGGTTGAACAAGAAATTAAAAAACATTTAACCGAAGGTATAAAAAGTCAAAATTTAGAGAAAAATTATACCTGTGCATACATAAATAATGCTGAGATAAAAAATAATCAGAAAATTAATTTGGAAAAATTTGCTGAAATTTTAAGAAAGAGGGCTAAAAAAGAAAGCCAACATGAATGCGCAAAATATGTAAGAATTGCATTAGAGGCAGGGGGAGCAGATACTTCAGGACATCCTGTCCCTGCATCAGATTGGGGGCCAACTCTCAAAAAAATAGGTTATAAAGAAATACCTGAAGAGTTTAGTAAGCCCCAATTAGGTGATATTTATATCATCACAAAAACGGATAAGCATAAATATGGCCATATTGCAGGCTATGATGGTAGCCAATGGATTTCTGATTTTAAACAAAAAAGTCATAGGATTTATAGCGATCATGTTAACTACAGATATTTTAGAATATAATGTGTTAAATAGGAGATTTTAATGAAAATTTTAATTTTAGAACTTTTATGTTTAAGCCTTTTATCTGGTTGTGTTTCCGCAAAAGAAGCTGAATGTTACAATACTTCAAAAGCTCTAATTACAGATTTATATGATAAATTTCCTATTAATGGCGATGAGGTTGTTGAAAATAAAAATAGAAAAACCTTAAGTAATTTTTTTGATAAAAATCTTACAAATTTACTTATAAAAGATCAAGAATGTAGTAAAAGAAATAATGGGGTTTGTAATATTGATTTTAATATTTTAATTCATTCTCAAGATACACCCAATAAATATAAGATATTACAGGATACGGATAATTTAGTAACAGTTAAAGTTGAATATCATCAATACTCAGAATTTATTAACTTTGTTATTAATAAAGAATCTTCTTGTAAAAAAATAGGAAATATAAAATATGATGATAGAAGTGATTTAATTAAAATGCTGCGGAAATAATATGAAATATTCAATATTATTCTTAATTTTACTATTTGCTAACCATACATTTGCAAATACAGATATATGGAATGGTACCTATCATTATTATGGCTCAGAAAAACTTTTAGGAGATAATGTTGCAACTAGGGAGGTGATTTTAACACTAACATCAGAAAATTGTGTTTTCTCTATTTTTGGTTTTCAAATGGATAAAACTTATTCATGTAAGGTAGAAGAAAAAAATAATGTTCTATACATATTTGATGCTAATAGCCATGAGAAATTTGGAAAAATTATCTTTAGAAAAGGAAATTATTATCTTTATTCCCATTATGTTATAGATGGTAGAAAAAACTTTTTCTTTAAGGATAAGTAATGGTTATTATTTGATCTTTATTAAATATTTTTAGTTGTATCAAATAAGCCTAACTTACTTTTGGGCTTATTTAATTTTAATATTTTATTAGAAATTTAAAATAATAATAGTGATTTTCTTGATTTTATAGAGGTTGTATAGTGAGAGTTGGTTGCTTTTTATTTACATTATTTCTAATTTCGGGATGTAATGCAGAAATTTCTAAAATTGCTTATGATCAAAAAAAGCAATGTAAGAATGATCTGATGTTAATAGCATCTAAGAATTTTGATTTTAATAAGATTAATAAGGATGATATAATTTTTGATTATTCTGAAAAAGATTTTATAAAAATTTTTGTTAACAGTAAAAGTGGAGTTAATGGTGGTGTGACTTTTGGTTGGATAAGAATTGATAGGAAGTATAATAAATTATATGACATTACATATGATGAAGAAAATAATATTCCAATGAATCTTTTGGATAAAAAAGATTATATAAGAAAATGTCTTTAATTAATTAAATTTTTGTGAGTATGTTTGTGATTAAGAAAATAATTTTATTAATAATTGTATGTTTTAATATTAGTGCTGCTTATGCAGCTAATAATATAGCTGATAAATGC
Source organism: Acinetobacter sp. 1424608 (assembly GCF_000588255.1). NCBI lineage: Bacteria > Pseudomonadati > Pseudomonadota > Gammaproteobacteria > Moraxellales > Moraxellaceae > Acinetobacter > Acinetobacter sp. 1424608. Next base: position 186,505 of record NZ_JFXL01000003.1, on the reverse strand, counting down.
TATATAAAAAATGAGATCGTATCAAATGAGTTAAATAAAGTTAGTGCAGTTCAGTTACCTTTTTCATCAAAAAGTAAGGTGAAAAATATAAATAGTAAAGCTATTTCTAGTTTTTCTAGTAATTTTTTTGAATATATTGATAGAAAAGGTGGTGATGTAACAGAATCAGGTGTAATTATAAAATTACCAAATATTTGCGATAAAGTCGTATTTATTAGTTATTTTGTAGATGAGGGGGAGAATATTAATTATGCTTTAAATGTATTTAAGAATGGTGCAGGGAAGTCTGTCAATTTTGGAACTGGTTCAGAGTTTTGGATTGATGAAAAATATAATATAAAAGTAAAGTATTATCATGGAAAAAATATTTTTTATAAATACTTTAAAGTAAGTGAGAAGGGTGAGATATTAGAGTCAAAAAAACCATTCTAAAATAAATAGAGCAATTAATTATACAGCAGATAATAATCTTAAAGAGATGAAACTAGTATATTCAGTTGACTGATGTAAATTTTAAATTTAAAACCTAATATTTTTTTTAGACTGAGAAAACTGCATGTTTAAATTTTTTTTAATTGGTATGTTAGCTTGGACTAATGCTGCTAATGCTGAGTTTAATATAGAAAATAATCAAGATCAGCCAGTAAATATCAAATTAGGGTATCGGAGTGTTTTAAATTCTTCCTCTATATATACTGATGTCAGCAAAAATGTAGATTTGAAAAAAAATATCGTTACTGTTCCATATGGCGAAGTTACACTATTACTAAATCCAGTTTTGAATAATAATAATGAGATAAAAGGAAAGGATTATTACTTTATAAGCTATCAACCTAAAATTCTATTAGGGGGAAGTCAGTATAGGCTTCCATTTGTTATTTCAGATGTTGGAGCAATTGGTACTAGTATTATTTATAATGATAATAATATTTCTATTTTTACAATTGAAAGTTATACAAATCCTGTGTCCAATAATAATTCAAAAAAATTTAAAAGTGATATATATGTATTTAATAAAAAAAATTTAGGAATATATAATCCATCATTTTTATCAATAAATGTTAAATTAAGAAGTTTAAACGATGCTTCAATGAAATTTACAAAATTATCATCAATAAAGTATAATAAAAACGATAAGTCCTATCAAATAGTATATGACTTTCAAGAAGTAACTGAAGATTTTACTTCAACTGGAAAAGTTAATTATGAGAAGTTTCCAATTCAATATTCTTTTTCCTTGATTCCTGATAAAAATAAACCTTTTTTAATTAAAGATATTATTGAAAAGAGAAAGGGTGATAAAAATATTGTTTCGAAAATTGAAAATAATGATATGTATTCATATTTTTTAAAATAGAAATATTTTAATATAAATGTATTTTTATAAGCATTAATATAATTTTTTAATGCTTATAAGTAATTGGTAATATTGAAAATATTTTCTTATTAATAAAGGTTAATATCGAATGACTAAATATCTTAAATTTATAGTTTTTACCTCTTTCATGATTGGATTTATTGAGACTTCATATGCTGATTTTGGTTTTATTCAAGATAAGGATGGGTACGTTAATGTACGAGGAAATTCAAGTTTAAATTCTAAAGTTACGTCCAAATTAAATAATAATGAAATTGTTTCTTGTGTGATGAATGAAGGGACAAATAATTTTTGTTTAGTTAATGCAAGCAATGGTGTAACTGGATTTATCTATAAAAATAGAATAAATAATTTTAGTGGTTACACTTCTATTAAGCTATCTCAATATTCTAGAGAAAAAGCTGTTTATAATGATAAAAACATAATAGTAGAAGTGTATGCAAAAAAAGCTATTTTAGATCCTAAATTTTATAAAACTTTTAAAGGTGAATATAAGTATTTTAATAATAAACAATTCTTTGGTACGGATGGTACTTTACCTAATAATGATTTTTTACAACTTGATAAAATCATAATTAATAATAAAGATAAGAAAATAGAAATTGGTAAAAATGATATAGAGCAATACTTTTTTCCTAAAAATGGTATAGATGGTGACAAGAACGAGCTTGCTGATTTTAAAATATATTATTTAAATAATAATATTTATATTTTAAATACTTTTAATAATGGTGGTGCAGCAGCTTACAATATTGTTTTAAATATAAAAAATGGAAAAGTAATTGCCAATAAAGCTTGGAAGGTTGAAGTTTGATAAAATTCATATAGTAAAGTTATGAATGGCTATAAATATTAATTTTATTAGTGATGCGAGAAAATACGAGTGATTTATAAAAAATTAATTTTTGTATGTTTATTAGGTTTAAACGTATGTACTATTCAATATCTGATTGAAGGAGCTTATGCAAATTCTTTTGAAATAAAGAAAGTAAATAATAGCCAATTTATTGAATCTAATGAAAAAATTAGAAAAATAAAAAAGAGTTTAGATAATAAAATTTATTTATTATTAGATTCTGATGAGGGCTGTATAGTAAGTGAAAAACCTCTTAATAAGGATATCGTAATTATCTATAAAGAGGACGAAAAATTTAAATATGATATTGTGAATCCAATATTGAAAAAAGATAGTAGTGATTGTGTTTCAGAATTAGCTTTTGTTACAGATGAGCCTAATTATTTTTATAATATTAATAAAAAAAGTAAGGAGTTAGTTCGTGGTTATGGTTTTGAATTAAATAAGGATCAGATTCTATATAAAAATAATAAAATTAGAGGAATTGATTTGATAGAGGATGGAATTCCCAATATTATGACTGAATGTTTTTCAAATCAAGGTGCACATTTTAATATTTTTGGAGGGTATAATAATGAAGAAAAATTGTTACATCGTTATACTTACCTAGATATGAACTTACAAGCCTCATGTACTGAAAATGAAGAAATATATAGTAAAGGTTTGTTGGATTTGAGAAATAAATATAGAGAAAATTAATGAAAAGTATCTGATAATATTCACGATAAATGAAAATTTAATTTAGATAGTATAGGTACTTTTATTACTAAAAGTGCCTATATTAGTTTTATTTAATTGATTTTATAATATTTTTATTTGTCCTGTTGTTGAACTTCTTATGTAAAGGGTGTTAACCCTAGAAACTATAGAGCCCATTTGATTTTTTATTTCCATGAAATTTAAAATATCGAAGTTTTTAGAACTTATTTAAGCTAATGTATTGATTGAAAAACTATATAGAGATTATACAATGATGAGCAGATTATTTCTTTTATTTGTAATTAGTTTAATGTATGCATGTACAACTGAGGCGGATCAGCCTAAATCAAGTAACACAAAACTTTATTTTTCATATCGAATCTGTGAAAAGTCAGGAAAGTGTAAGAATTTTACACCTACAAAAAAGGTGGATAATTATCTCTTTAAAAGACTTGATCCTGCATATGATGAATTTTATATAAAAGATAATAATGGTAATTTTACCTTATATTATAAAAATGTTTATAGTGAAGATGTTCAAGTTGGATGGGCAGAAGCTAAAGCGGATAAAAATAATAGTAGTGAGTTGAGTTTAAATATTGATAAAGTTAACCTAGCCTTGGGTGGGATTGATTTTATAAAAAATGGATATGCAACTAAACAGGCTGAATCAAAGAATTTTAAATCGGGAATCTATTATTTAGCTGATAATTATACGGGTGCTCCATATTATCAAAAACAAAAAATAGGTTTTAAGAGAAATACTGGAGATTTAGTGTTGGACTGTAATAGTTATTTGAGTAATCCATCTGTAAAGAATGAATCTTATGGAGTTTTTTATGGAGTATGTTCCGATAAGGAAAAAGTTTATTTTAAAGAAATTCCAGGATTATAATTTAGATTTTTCTGTAATATTAATTCTTTAACTCTATGTCAAGAGTCATAAGTTTTAGCCTTTGTAAATTAGATAATATAAGCTTTTGATATGAAACTAACATTTATCATTATATTCGGCTGTATAAGTATGTACAGTTATTGTGCTGTAAATTTGGATAGAAATAATTATTTAGACTTTAACTCAATAAATTTAAAAGATAAATCTTATATTATTGATAATAAATACTCTGATATTAATTTTTCGTCAGAAGGTATAGCAAAAGATCAAATGGGAAGCTGTACAACTTTTTCAGATTTTAATAATAGTATTTCATATACTCTTAATAATCAGAAGTTGGTTGAAGTATTAATTGGAAGTGAAAATAAAATTATATATACATCAAAAAATATACGAAATGGTATGGGTGTTGAAAATATATACAAAAACTATAAGGGTTATAATATTAAAAAAATGAAAAGTGATGGAGCTGGAGATTCACAAGATGACTATACTTACATAGTGACTGATAATTTACAGAAAAATAATAGTTTAATTTTTGATGTTGTACATGGGAAAATACAAGGAATACATTTAGGGAAAAAAGGATTTGATCTATCTGATTGTGAGTAATATTACTTATACCTGATTTTATGTGTTGATAAGATCAGGTACAAATTAGTGATAGATTATTTTAAATAGTTTTTATATTCATAAATTGGGCTTCTTTTACGTCTCTACAATTCCTTCTAAATCTTCTAGCGTATAGTTCGGCATATCAATAATATGGGTTTGAATACCGTCTTGCACATAATCATTCACATGAGGATATAGCCAGCGAGTAATCTGTTCAGCAACACTTGAGTGATACTGAATTTCAAAATGGTTTAAGCCATAAAAAACGGCTTTATGTGAGTCTGGAACTTTAAGCTGAAAACGTGGATTTGGATGTTCGCCAAGTGCGCTTTTCACACTCACTAAGTAATCGCCAATTACGGTAAGTGCTTTATTACGCACCTTTTCAAACTCGAGTGTTCCTGCCACTAAAAAGGTATTGATATGGGAGGGTAGTGGAGCTGGCGCACGGTTGTCATCCATCATGCCGATACGGGCATCCATATATTCCCAGTCATCATCACGAACGCTGCCATGGCGTAAGTCTAGAATGCCATTACTACGGATATTAACTAGCTGACCCAGTAACCCAACAAATGGGAAAGCTCCGAGCTTATCTTGTATAGCAAATCCAAAACGCTCAAGTACTGCCCCATGGTGCGGAGAACCAATACAGACGAAGTTTTCGACCATATGAATCCATTGGTACATATTTTGTTTACCGTAAAACAGTGCGCTACGGGAAACCAGGCCACCCATACTGTGACCAATTAGATCAATGCTAGTAATTCTTGGATTGCGCTGTACTAAATCTTCTAATAAGTTTGAAAAACTGCGCCCATTGGCTGAAATGCGGCGACCTGTGTTGTAATTTAAATATAGCATGGTGTTATGGTCACGCTGTGCTAACAGACGCTCACCAATGCCACCATAGTGTGCATTTGACCAAGTAAGATGGTTCATACACAAACCATGAACTAAAATTACGATACGCCCTGCAAGTTCGCCTTGTTGGATTGCACCGTAGTGGTCGTATAGCACCATCGGCAAAGCAAGTGGACTATGTTGTTTAAGTAAATAGTCTCCAAAAATACCATTTAAAACACCCACCAAAAAATGAAGTGTGGGTGTTAATGGCTTTTCATGAAGGGTCGGAAATTTTTCAATAATACGACGTAAACCCGGCGCTAAAAAATAACGACCATATTTTTGTAAGGCCCCATAGGAAAACTGGTAGACCTTTTGCACAGATGGGCGTTTTTGAAAATTATTAGCATTTTGAGCACTAATACCAAAAGCATTTTTTAACACTTCAATATTAATGACTTGTATTAATTCATGTACACCATTTAAGCTGGTGCTGAACAGTTGAGCTAAACCCTCTAGTACGTCGGCCTGACTTGGTGGCGTACGATCCCATTTACAATAAGTTTCATGTAACGGTGTTAAGCTCGGCATATCTTTTCCCCATTTACGTTATAACCGACGTTTTAAGCTGTACTTTTTATGAACGGCAGCTAACGTTTCCATCTTAGTAGTTTAAATAACACATGTTTTTAAAATACTGATGAATGGTAAGTTGAGACGTTTTTCTTGTCTGACAACAGGGTTTTTATATACAAACTGAGAACAAAAATGTGAGTTTATTCTCAATTTAAGAGGGAAATATATGAATATTATCTACCTCCATGGCTTTAATAGCAGCTCTTCTTCGATTAAAGGGCTGAGCCTTAAGCAATATTGTAGCGAATTGGGCATAAATGTGCATTTACCAGATTTAAATAGATCTCCAGATCAGGTCGTAGCACAAGTTTCAGAGCTGATAGAGTCTTTACAAGATGTGGCGTTAGTCGGCAGTAGCCTCGGCGGGTTTTTTGCGACATATTTTGTCGCGAAATATAATGTTCCGGCTGTACTGATTAACCCTGCTATGCAACCATGGAAGCTGTTTGATGAGCTCTTCCAAGTTGAAAGCATGCCTTATAAGGTGAATGATCAATGGTCAATTGATCATGTTCAGTTACGACAGTTAGAACAACTGGAACTGAAACAACCTGAAAATGCTGACAAAATACTCGTCTTATTGCAACAAGGCGACGAAATTTTGGATTATCGTCAAGCACAACGCTATTATAGTGCTGCAACACCATCCTCATTGATTTTGACGGATGCTCATGGCAATCATGCCATGGAAGATTTTGAAGAAAAATTACCCTTAGTGATCGAATTCTTTGCGCACACCATCAAATAAGGAAAACGTACAACGTGACACAATATACGGCTCAATCGCTTGAAGTTCTTTCCGGTTTAGACCCTGTTCGTCGTCGTCCGGGGATGTATACCGATACTTCTCGTCCTAACCATTTAGCCCAAGAAGTTATTGATAATGCTGTCGATGAAGCATTAGCCGGTCATGCCGACAAAATCTGTGTCACGGTTTATAAAGATGGTTCATTGTCAGTTGAAGATAATGGCCGTGGTATGCCAGTTGATATTCATCCTGAATATGGCCAAAGTGGTATCGAAATCATTTTAACCAAGCTGCATGCTGGTGGTAAGTTTAGTACTGATAACTATCAGTTTTCAGGTGGTTTACATGGTGTGGGGATTTCAGTTGTAAACGCTTTATCTACACGTGTTGAGGTAGAAGTTCAGCGTCAGGGTAATTTATACCAGATGGCATTTGAGCAAGGTGAACCTGTTGCTCCTTTAGCGGTGTTAGAAGGTAAAGCACCAAAACGTGCGACAGGAACGACGGTACGTTTCTGGCCTGAAGCTAAATATTTTGATAGTCCAAAATTTGCGTTAAAAGCACTCAAACATAATTTAAAAGCCAAAGCTGTTTTAGCAGCTGGTTTAAAAATTACTTATATCGATCAAATTAATGATGAAAAAATCGAATGGCAATTTGAAAATGGCCTTGTCGATTATTTGATGGATGAATTACAAGATCGTGAAATTTTGCCAAATCCTGCATTTGTAAGCAGTGGACAAGCAGACCGTGCCGCGTGTGAGTTTGCGATTTGCTGGAATGTAGAGGGTGGCGAACAGGTTCAAGAAAGCTACGTCAACCTGATTCCGACTGCACAAGGCGGCACACATGTAAATGGATTACGTTCGGGAGTGACCGAGGCATTACGTGAATTCTGTGAGTTACGTAATTTATTACCACGTAATCTTAAACTTTCGGCTGAAGATGTTTGGGATGGCGTGAATTACATTTTATCGCTCAAGTTCCAAGAGCCACAATTTTCTGGTCAAACCAAAGAGCGTCTTTCAAGTCGTGAAGCATCAAATATTGTTTTAAATATTGCTAAAGATGCCTTTGCGCTCTGGCTCAACCAACATGCTGAAATTGCTATGCAACTTGCCGAAATGGCAATTTCTAAAGCAGGTCGACGTTTAAAAGCTGCGAAAAAAGTTGAGCGTAAAAAGATTGTTTCTGGTCCGGCTTTACCGGGTAAATTGGCAGACTGCGTGGGCCAAACACGTGAAGAAAGTGAGTTATTTATTGTCGAGGGTGACTCGGCTGGTGGTAGTGCCAAACAGGCGCGCGACAAGAACTTTCAGGCTATCATGCCAATTCGTGGAAAAATCTTAAATACATGGGAAGTTTCTTCAGATGAAGTACTTGCTTCTCAGGAAGTTCACGATATTGCCATTGCGATTGGTGTAGATCCGGGCAGTGATGATTTATCAGAACTGCGCTATGGCAAAATCTGTATTTTGGCCGATGCCGACTCGGACGGTTTACACATTGCGACTTTGCTTTGCGCTTTATTCGTTAAACATTTTCCAGCATTGGTTGAAGAAGGGCATTTGTATGTAGCAATGCCACCATTGTTCCGTATCGACATTGGTAAAGATGTTCATTACGCACTAGATGATGAAGAGCTTGAAACCATTTTGAAAAATGTTAAAGGTAATAAGAACCCGCAAATTACCCGATTCAAAGGGTTGGGCGAGATGAATGCAATTCAACTACGTGAAACAACAATGGATCCGAACACCCGTCGTTTGGTTCAGCTCGATCTAGATGATGCACATTTAACGGCAGGGTTACTCGACAAGCTTCTTTCAAAAAAACGTGCAGCAGACCGTAAGCAATGGCTTGAGCAGAAGGGTAACTTAGCTGATATTACGGTTTAAAAATGAATGAAAAAATCCCCGCTCAATTGGCGGGGATTTTTTATGTAGACTTAAATTGTTGGAAATCACCACAACGGGTTCTACTATTAAATTAAAAAAAATAGACAGATCTGTATATTTTAATTTAAAAAGTAATTTTTATCGGATGGGGAAATTGAAAAACATCGCAATTTGCACCACCTCCAATTCGATCCACCACTGCAAAATCACTCGGCGCTTCAAAGGTAAGCAACGGATGATGCCATGTGCCTGCCCGATAATTAATACTTTGCTTACCATTCGAGATGAAAGCACAGAGCTTGGAAATATCGGGAGTATTTTCATCTAAAGCGGGTGCGACAATAATTAAAAACTTTTGTTGCTGTAATGGAATAAATGCTTGAGAACCTTTCGGATGTCGCTCTAGCATGGAAATTTCCATAGGCAAGACACTGGCCTTGATGTTACGGAAAATACTGATCCCTGCTTTTGCTTCACCTTCAATTTCAGTTTCAACGAGCGCATGGTAGCGCTCGGTGTGTGCATCATTAATATGAAAAAAATCATGCCCATCACAACAAATAACTTCTCCGAAGGGCTGAAAGTTCTCAATAGTTAAGGGCTGAATTTGAACAGTATCTACGATCATGACTTAGCAATTTTCCCCCATAAACGGACACGGCTAATACCACCATCCGGAATCATATTAATACGGATATGTGAGATTTTTTCATGCTGTAAAATCTCATTCACATATTCATGAATATGGTCCATTTGCATAGGTTGGGCTTCAAGTAAGTAAGACCAAAACATACTTTGTGGAATCAGCTGTGCATCGGTTGCATTTTCAAGGTAGACCGCCTGAATAGAAACTTCAGCAGGAAAGTTACCTTTAAAATGCGCCGTATCAATTTCAATTTTTTCAATTTTTCCGCTTTTACCCAATGCAAGAATACACCAGTCATAACCTGGTGCGCGGCGGCGTTTGGTTTCCCATCCATCGCCCATATTGACGCCACGGCCGGGGTTAATCAAATTACGCGGGTGTCCAAAGTGCGCATCGCTATAAGCAATTACACGACCGCCATTTTCTAAGGCCAATAAATCGAGAGTCTGCTCTGTATCAGACACTTGAATATGAACATCACCATAAACACGTAAACGGGCAATACCACCGTCTGGGAAAATATTGAGACGTATATGCGTGAAAATTGCATCATTATTGACCATGAAAATATGATGTTGACTCGGCCCTAGCTCTGTATTTTTCAAAATACTCTGCCACTTTGCCCCAGCAAGGTCACCATTTGGTGCATAACATGCTTCTAATGAGGCAGATGCAGGATAATTTCCTGTGAAAAACGTGGTGTCGATATCAAGTGCACTGATTTTTCCACTCACTCCTAACTTCACAATACACCAGTCATAGCCTGCATGACGCTTACGGCGGGTCTCCCAACCGTCCATCCATTTGCCGTTATCATCGAATTTATCTTCAACAAAAATAGGTGCTTCAAATTGCAGCATACGCTTTGCTTCTGCAAAGAAATCATCTGAACACTCAATCACTTGTGCACCAATTCGGGCATCCGCCAAATTAGTTTTAGTATTCAAAATCTCAGGAAGTTCAAAAGCTGGAGCGTGCAATGTTGCCATAATGGAGTATCCGTATTTCTTGTTAAAAACATGATTTTTCATTTAAAACTGCACTCACACTGAGCGTGTTGAGACCAGTTCTATACTTAAATATATAAGCATGGTGCATGCCAGTTTGGTGGAAAAGCTTAATAAATTTTGAACGATGGCATGTTTTTAGCATAAGCACCCTATAGGTGAATATCTATAGGAGCGTGTTATGAATGTGGTGATTATTGGTGCGGGAATGGGAGGTCTAACCACAGGCATTGCATTAAAGAAATTTGGTCACCAAGTTCGTATTTTTGAGCAAACTGAAAAGATTCTTCCAGTCGGCGCTGCAATTTCGCTGTGGTCGAATGGTGTGAAATGTCTAAATTATCTGGGATTAACAGAGAAAATCGCCAAACTTGGTGGGCAAATGGATGACTTGGCCTATGTAGATGGTTTAACTGGAGATGTGATGACACAATTCAGTTTACGGCCATTAATTGAAGAAGTGGGACAACGCCCTTATCCGGTCGCACGTGCCGATTTACAAAATATGCTGATGGATGAATTTGGTCGAGATCAGATTTATTTAGGCAAAAAAATGGTAAGCCTTGAGGATAAAGCTGATTATGTTGAAGTGCATTTTGCAGATGGTAGTTCAACACAAGCTGACTTACTAATTGGGGCCGATGGTACGCATTCAATGACTCGTGCCTATGTGTTAGGTCAGCAGGTACAGCGCCGTTATGCAGGTTATGTGAACTGGAATGGTTTGGTTGAAATCTCTGAAGATTTAGCGCCAGCTCAACAATGGACGACTTATGTAGGAGAGGGTAAACGTGCATCTCTGATGCCAGTTGCGGATGGACGTTTTTATTTCTTTTTAGATGTACCTTTGCCAGCAGGCTTAGAAAATAATCGTGATGAATATAAAAAGCTCTTAAAACTATATTTTGCTGATTGGTGCCAGCCTGTACAGCAGCTCATTGAACGCTTAGACCCGCAAAAGACCAATCGGGTAGAAATACATGATATTGAACCGTTTAGCCAATTTTATAAAGGTCGCGTGGTAATTTTAGGTGATGCCGCTCATAGCACCACACCTGATATTGGACAGGGCGGTTGCCAAGCCATGGAAGATGCGATTTATCTAGCGCGCTCTTTGCAAATTAATACTTTGGGACTAGAAGATGCTTTACGCCGCTATCAAAACAAACGTAATGAACGTGCCAATGAATTGGTGCTTCGTGCACGCAAACGTTGTGATGTAACCCATATGAAAGATGAAACGGTTACCCAAGCTTGGTATGCAGAATTACGCCGTGAACAAGGCGGACATATTATGCAGGGTATTATTAGTAATATTGTCGGTAATCCACTCGACTAAAACAAAAACAGCAAGGAATTTTTCCTTGCTGTTTTATGCTTCTAAATAAAAAATTTTAGAAGTGGTATTTAACCAAAGCACTGACGTTATTTTCGTCTCGGCCTTGTAGACCAAATTTATTATTCCACACAGAATGCTCAATACCAAGGTATAGGCGTGTGTCAGGAGAAATGTGTTTACCTACATTCCATTTCCATTGAGTTGTCCAGTTCAGCTCACTGGCATGGTCGCCTTCAGCAGTTGACCAATCTAGGAAACCATCAACCAAAAATTCTTCAGATGCAATATTAAATGGAATTCCATAGACGAATGTCATTTGATAATCGTCATCAGTTTTCTCGTTGTTTGCACGGTAGAAGTTTAAATTCGCATATTTAAAATATGGAATATCTAAATCAACAGCAAAACCATATAAGAAGTTATCGAAATTGTTGCCGTTTTCGCTGTTACTTTCCCAAGTGGTACTAATGAGCACATCTTTAATTGGGCCATAAGCCAATTTTTTGCCAGATATTTCACCTAAGCTTAAACGTGGTGATAACTCAAAATATGTACTTTTATGATCATCTTCACCGCGCATACGGTCCATGAAGAAGAACACATCAGCATATTTAACTTTTGCTGCATATTCCAAAGTGATGGTGGTTTCTTTTGCGTCTACAACTTCATAGTTTTCACCATAAAGACCAGTCACGCTAAAATCTTGCCAAATTGGTTTTGCCTGAACCATGGCTGTTGCAGATAACAAGGCACAAGTAGCCGCAAGTTGCTTTAATTGCATTTAAATGATCTCCCCCCAAATAAAGCACGCTAAGGATACAGGGTCTTAAGCAAAAATGAAGCCAAATTTGATCAACGGTTAAAAAAAAGCCCACCGAAGTGGGGCGCTAAAAACGAATTCATTAATGTGTATTTCGTGTATTTATGGTTTGGCTCAATTGAGGGGCGGATGAGCTACGAAATGAAGGTAAATGATTAAATAACAAATTCAATAAGATAGCAAAGATACAAGTTGAACTAATACCCGAATGGAACAAAGTTTGTACCCAAACTGGAAAGTGAGCATAGAATTCATGGTTAATAATAGGAATCATCCCTGCTGATAAAGCAGTCGCGACAATAATCAAATTTTTCTGATCGTTATAATTAATTTTTGCCAAAGTACGGATTCCGCTCGCTGCAACTGATCCAAACAAGACCAGACCTGCACCACCAAGTACAGGCATAGGAATTGCTGCAATAAGGCGACCCATAACAGGCAATAGACCTAAAATGATGAGAATAACCCCCCCAGCCGCTACGACAAAACGGCTCTTAATCCCTGTAATTGCTACCAATCCTACATTTTGTGCAAAAGCACTTTGCATGAATGAACCAAAAATAGGTGCAATAGCACTCGAGAACATATCTGCACGAACGCCATTGGCAATACGTTTTGAATCGACTTCAGTTCCTACAATGTCTCCGACCGCAATAATATCAGCAGTGGTTTCCGTCATAATTACTAAGGTAACAATCAGCATCGATAAGATCGCACTGAGCTCAAAAGTCGGTAAACCAAATGCAAATAGATGAGGGAATTGCAGCCATGCACCTGAGCTCACGTGACTAAAATCACCAAAACCCATGAAGTAGGCCAATATACTACCAGCCATGATCGCCAATAATATGGATAAGCGACGAATACCGGCTTGAGGTAGCATATTCAGAACAATCACAATACCTAAGGTCAGTAGTGCCAAAGAAATATTTTCTACACTTCCCCAGTTGGGTGCTTTCTCGTTACCACCCATCATCCAACGAATTGCAACAGGTAATAGAGATAGCCCAATAATCGTGATGACGCATCCGGTTACAACAGGTGGGAAAAAACGAATGATTTTTGAAAAGTAGGGCGCAAGGCAAAGCCCAACTAGAGAGGCTACAATGACTGCCCCGTAAACTGCAGGTAGACCACCGCCTGTGGTGATAATGGCAACCATGGTCGCCACACCTGCAAAAGACACCCCCTGAACTAAAGGTAGTTTTGCCCCTAGATATTTTGTTCCCATGGTTTGTATGAGAGTTGCCAATCCGCCTACAAATAGCGCTGCTGCAATGAGCATTCCGACTTGTGCCGAGCTTAAACCAGCTGACATTCCAATAATAAGTGGCGGTGCTACAATGCCGCCATACATGGTGAGTACATGCTGTAAGCCATAAGCAAAACTTTTCGAAATTCCTAAATACTCATGCTCTGGAGAAATCGCATTCTTTTGTCGATGATTCATATTTTTCTCCTATTTATATTTGAATTAGCTGCCGCGATAAGTGGAGTAGGCGAAGGGGCTGATTAGTAATGGAATGTGATAATGCTGATTGATGTCTTCTATAAAAAATTGAATACAAACACGCGGGAAAAAAGTTTTGACTTCTTGGGAGGCAAAATAAGGAGCAATTTCAAATTCAAGTTGATAAGCACCTTCACTCAAGTCGTTTATTTCAAAATCACTCACTCGCCCATCTTGTTTAGTGGTTGCGGTCGCAATTAGTTCGTGAGTTGCTGCATGAAACAATTTCACTTCGACCTGTGCAGCCGGTTTACCTAAATTCGTATCTAAAATATGAGTGCTGATCATGTTTGTACTTCCTGTGATAGACGTAATAGAGCAATTGCTGCGAGTTGCTCATGCACAATGACTTTTTCTATAGCTAAGTTGTTTTGAAGACGTTGATGAAGTTTTTTTAAAATATCTTCGCTACTGAGGCCGGCTGCTTTAATTAAAAAAATAAAACCAAACTTCTGTTCATACTCAAGATTACCTTGCAGCAGAGCTTGTTGTGTTTGTTCATCCAACGAGATACCAGCTTGTTCTTTAGCTGAAAAATCTTGCTCTTTTGCATTGAGTTGTTTTTTTGCCTGTCGTTCCCCAATTTTTGGATGGGTTGCTAAAGCGGCCTGAATTTCTTGCCATGACCATGTGTGGCTTAATTGTTCTGCATACCCTAAAAGAACTGATGTTGAAGAGTAGGGACGTTCTGAAATAATTTTTTCGGCCCAAGCAGGAATATGGACGCAGTTGTTTAACAGAGTCTTGAGTTGCTCGGATGGGGCTTGATTAAACTCGGCTAAAAACACTGTTATTCCTAAACTCGTTATCATGATATAGAGTTTTAGCAATAACAGTGCCAAGAGTGGTTAATCTTTCACTAATGAATTTGGAAAATTAATAATCAACTAACGAGTTATGTGATTTTTAAACCAATATTCTGCAATATCCTGACGACGACACACCCAGACACGATCGTGCATTTGAATATAGTCGAGGAATCTTTGTAAGGCTTTAAAGCGACCCGGACGCCCTAAAATACGGCAGTGCATTCCAATAGACATCATTTTTGGTGCAGTTTCACCTTCTGCATACAGCACATCAAAACTATCTTTTAAATATTGGAAAAACTGCTCTGAGCTATTAAATCCGCCCGGTGAGCAGAATTTCATGTCGTTACATTCGAGCGTATAAGGAATAAGGAGATGAGGACGTGATGCCCCAGCCGTATCGGTTAGTGTGGTCCAAAAAGGCAGGTCATCACCATAATAATCAGAGTCGTATTGTATTTGTGGAAACTCTGCGAGTAACTGACGGGTATTAGGACTATCACGTCCGGTATACCAACCTATAGTCTTATTTCCAAACAAGTTTTCTAAAACTGATAAGGCTTGTTCTATGTGCTGTTTTTCGACTTCAATGTCGGTATCTTGATAGTGAAGCCAGCGGTAGCCATGAGAAACGACATCATAATCAGCTTCTTTAATGGCTTCGACAATATAAGGGTTACGGGCCAGCGCCATGGCAACGCCGAAGATAGTCATTGGAAGCTTGCGCCGTTGGAACTCACTATGGATGCGCCAAAAACCAGCACGTGAACCATATTCGTACATAGAGTCCATCGACATATGCTTAGCTGGATAGCTTGCAGCACCAATAATTTCTGATAAAAATTGCTCCGAACCTGCGTCGCCGTGTTCAATATGCTTTTCGCCACCTTCTTCATAATTCAACACAAATTGCACGGCAATCTTAGCATTGTTGGGCCATTTCACCTCTGGAGGCTGTCCGTGATAACCGATTAAATCACGTGAATAAGGAGACTTTTGAATCTGCTCAATGAGTTCTGCTCCAGATAGATAAGATTCGGTCACAATTGCTCTCCTTTTGTTCAATTTTTCATAAAAATTTAAAAAATCAGCTTGCATATTTTCATAGATGGACTGATATTGAAGGTATGAAGATCTTCAAAATAAATTAAAAGCAGTACGTTTAAGTCAGGAGATAACAAACCATTACACCATCAAAATGTACAATTAAAGTCAGTTCATGCATGCTTAAAACATGCCAACATAAAAAAGTTTTGCATAGAAAAGATCCACAGTAAGAAAGAGAGGATGGTATTTATGAATATTGAAATCCGCACAGATAAAAACATCCATAATAGTGAACGTTTAATTACTTATGTACGTGCAGAACTTACTCAAGAATTCCAACGTCATAGCGAACGTATTACACATTTCTCGGTTCATTTTAGTGATGAAAATGGGGACAAAGGTGGCGATAAAGATATCCACTGTATGATCGAAGCACGTCCTGCTGGCTTGAAACCAGTGGCAGTGCACCATAAAGCAGGAAATATTGATGCCTCAATTCACGGTGCGATTGAAAAACTAAAACGTAGCCTTGAACATACTTTTGAGAAAAAGGAACACCCGAGAGGTGGTCAACCAGAATTCATTGATGATGAAGTTTAAAAATTGCTAAAAAGCCCTTCGGGGCTTTTTTTATGAAAAATAAAAAAGACGGATAAAAACTCTTCACAACTTTTGGTTTGCAATGCAATAGCATTGACCTCTAAAATCTTCATCAGAGATTAGGCATAATAGCCCTAATATATTTTTGAGAGATGGTCATGTTAACCACCCAGCAGCAGGCTTTAATTAAAGCCATAGAAGAATTAGAACTTACGCAAGTACAAAAATTACTTGCTGAGGGGCTTGATCCGAATTTCATTGATCCGGAACAAGGGCCACCTGTATCAATTATTTGTGATGGAATTTTTAAATGGTGGGAAGATGTTTCGGAAGCGTATGAAGCAGGCACTCCCTTATCAAAAGAAGAAAAAGATCAAGCATTACAAGTTTATCTCGATATCCTTGAAGCCTTAATTCAGGCAAAGGCAAATGTTCATCTTTGGGATGCAGAAGAATTTTATGGTCCACTATGGGATGCAGCAAGTTCGGCATGCGCACCAGCGGTTCAACGTTTACTTGATGAAAAAGTTGATCCAAACACACGTGATGAAGAAGGACTCACCATTTTATCTTCAATCAGTCAGTTGTTCTTTGATTGTGATTTTGATGAAATAGATTGGTCAGAAGCGCTTCAAGAAGAGCGTGAAACACTAGAGTTATTGCGCCATCATGGAGCAAAAATGTCAAAAGAACTAACTACTTGATTGGAATATAGAATGAGAACATTTCAAATTTTAACTTTTGCTCTGACCACTGTTGCCGCAGGAAGTAGTTTTGCCGCAGAGTTCTCGTTTGACCGTCCAGGTTCGGGCTTCGGGACAGGTATCACTCCAGTGGGGCAGTTAGCTTGGGAACAAGGTTTGCCAAGTGCAACTTATACAGAAGCAACTGTTGATGGCGTGAAAGAAAAAACCGTAACTGTACATGGCGATATGTTATTCCGTACAGGTTTGGCGAAAGACTTAGAATTACAATTGGGTTGGCAAGGTCCGGGTTGGACTCAAACCAAGCGCGCTGGTAAAAAGACAGATACTTCTGGTTTAGGTGATGTAAGCATCGGCTTAAAAAAAGCGATTGATTTAAATGATGAAAATTTAACAATGGCTGTGTTGGCTCAAGCGCTTATTGCAACGGGTAATGATGAGTTTACTGAACATGACGATATTTATAGTTTAAGTTCGGCAGTGGCTTATCAGTATAATGATTTAATCAATACTGCAATTACGATGCGTTACGAAGTGCAAAACAGCAACTGGGCTGTAACAGCTATTCCAACAATCAATTATAAAATTGCTGGCAAACTTTCTGGCTATTCTGAATTTGTTTACCGTAAAGCTGAAAGCCAAGACTACCAATATGGTTTAGGTACAGGCTTAGTGTATGCAGTTAATAAACGTACTCAACTTGATGCAAGTGTAGGTGTCGATTTAGAGGGTCAAGATAAAGGCTACCATGGTGGCTTGGGCATGGCATTCTTATTTTGATAAAACCAACTTGAATTGATGTTAATGAAAAAGCTTATTTCTCAGGGAATTATTTATTTTCTAGCAGCTGCTAGTTTTGTATTGAGCCAGTTTGTTTTTGCAGAAGATAAGCTACTTTCACCCGAACAGGCTTTTTCATTTTCGGTTGAATCGCCACAATCGCATACCGCAAAGTTATCGTGGCAGATTCAGCCAAATTATTATTTGTATCAGCATAAATTTACTGTCCAGCAGGGTAATCAACCTTTAGCTTTAAATTTGCCTAAAGCCGTTTCTCAATATGATGAGAACTATGGGCAAAGTCAGGTTTATTACCATCAAGTCAACTTCCAGATTAAGACTAAACCTTCAGAGCACTACACTGTAACTTGGCAAGGCTGTGCCAAAGACCGTATTTGTTATCCACCACAAACTATTGAGTTTCAAACCGATGCAGATGGTCTGGTTGGTGTACAAAATCAAGCAGGAACAGCACAGAAACGCTTATTAGATTTGGCAAATAAACCAGTATTTCAAGAACCTTTAGAAGATCCGACAAGTTCAGAAAATAAAGCTGAAGCGGCCGCTCCCCAAATTGCACAAGACCAGATTTGGTCAGCTAAATTAATTGAACACTCACTTTGGTATGGTGTTTTATTGTTTTTAGGTTTAGGCATGCTGCTTGCATTTACGCCATGTTCTTTACCAATGTTGCCAATTTTAACCTCACTGATTATTCGAGAGCATAAGGGTTTAAAGGCTTGGACCATTGCGCTTACCTTTGTGTGTAGTATGGCATTGGTTTATGCAGGTCTAGGTTTAATTGCTTCTTCAGCAGGGCTAAATTTCCAACGCTGGTTACAACAGCCTGCTACGCTTATCGCGTTTAGTTTACTGTTTGTAGTTTTTGCGCTGAATCTATTTGGATTGTTTGAGCTTCGTTTACCGCAAACGTGGTTAAATCGGCTTGATCGTATTCAGTCTATGCAACAAGGTGGTACTTTGGTTGGTGCCGGGGTCATGGGCGTAGTTTCTGCGCTCTTGGTTGGTCCATGTATGACTGCACCTTTAGCTGGAACCTTATTATTTATTTCTCAAACCCAGAACCAATGGCAAGGTGCTTTGCTTTTATTCTGTCTAGGTTTTGGGATGGGAATTCCTTTACTCATTGCCAGTGTTTTAGGTGCAAAGTTCTTACCTAAAGCAGGTGACTGGATGCATCAGATTAAAGTAATTTTTGCTTTTCTGATGTTAGGATTAAGTCTTTATTTTATTCGCCCTTTATTGCCAGATTGGGGCATGCAAGTGCTTAGTTTATTGCTAGGGCTGGCTTTTATTATTTATGCGCTGTATCAGTTCTTTTGGAAAAAAGGGCAGTTACAGTGGCTATATGCCTTACTACTTTTATTGGTAACGCCATTTGTTGCTTATAACCAGTATCAGCATTTTCAAAATCGAAGTTTGCAAAGTTCCGACCATATGGCTGAATGGCATGTTGCAACTACAGCCGCAGACTTTCAGAAAATTTTAGCAGCAGCGCCTGCTGATCGGGCTATTGTCGTTGATGTCTATGCAGACTGGTGTGTGGCTTGTCAGCCTATTGAACATCGTATTTTAAAAGCGCCAGAAGTTCAGTCAGCTCTTGCGCCTTACTATCTCATTAAGCTTGATTTAAGCCATTATGATCATTCACATGAAGCTCTACTCAAGCAGTGGAATATTCTTGGGCCACCAACGTATCTCTTTTTAAATAAGCAACAACAAGAAATTCGTTCTTTGCGTTTAACAGGTGCCTTTAGTCAGCAAGAGCTTTTGCAACAGCTTGCAAGCTTATCGAAAGTTAAATAGTCAAATTGATTTTATATGTGGTATTTGTTGAAAAGTGCGGACTTGATTACGCCCTGAAGCCTTTACTGCATAAAGTGCTTCATCTGCCTGCCGAATGACAAGGTAGGGATCGTTTGCAAAAGCGGAACAGCTAATTCCAAAGCTTGCACTTACATGAATCTGAATATTCTGATTATTGAAAATAGATAACCCTTGTAAGGCAAGTCGGCAACGTTCCGCAATTTTTTCCGCTTGAATAATGTCGGTATGAGGGAGTAATAAAATAAATTCTTCTCCACCAAATCGACCAATGATGTCTTCATTACGTAAATTTTCAGAAAGACATTGAGCAATTTTAATCAGGACCTGATCGCCCTGATGATGTCCATATACATCATTAATTTTTTTAAAATGGTCTATGTCGAGAAGGACTAAAGCATAATCGAATTGTTGTTCGTGCAGTGTTTCAAGATGTGCATTTAAACTGCGTCTATTTAATACATTAGTTAATGGGTCGATCTGGCTTAAGCGTTGAATATAAGTTTCTCTTTGGCGCCATTGAGTTAGTAGAATTTCAAATAAAATAAAGCACGCCACTAAAATCGGCATAATAAAAAACAGCATACTCCCTAACCAAAATGGATTGGTTTGAGCATGTCGGATAGCCGTGAAGTTAAATAGTGGAGCGTAGGGTATAACCCCATTCATACTTAAATAAGTACACACGGCTAAAATAATTGTTGCTGGTATAAAAGCGCTATAAACAATTTTTCTTTCAAATAAAACTAAACCTACGCCAATCGTACCTACATAACCGACCATTGTGGCTGGGCTGATACTTCCTATTAAATAACCATCGTGACACAGCATGAGCATAAAGGCTTGCACGCTAATAAGAGGAACAATTTTTTGAGCCCAGTCTTGGTCTTTATAGCGGTAACACGGAATAATCAGCAAAGCTAATAAAAATAAGGTCAATAAGTTGAGCCAGAGCTGTGATTCGACTAAAGGTAAATTTGACCATTGCCAGACACCAGGCGTTATTAAGATATAGCCTTTCCATAAAATCCAACTGAAATTCATTGCACAGGCGAGGGTCAGCATCAGTGCACTTTTTTGTAACGGGGTCCAATTAATAATATGATTGTTATGGATGAATTCGAGAATCACCTGTTTTATTTTATTTATAGGATGAGTGATTAAACGAATTTTCATAATAATAAAGGAACTCCTAAATAGAGATATCTCTTCTTCAGATCATCCTAAAATGGGAGAGTTTGAATGATTCATAACCTAAACATACCATGATTCACTCATTAAACCTTAAGATTAAAGTTTTTATAAATAAGATGAAGTGAGAGGTATTTCAAGCTCATCACTTCATTCATTTTAATTAAGTTTTATCAAGTTCATGAGCAAATTCGGCAATATCTGCCATCGCATGTTTTGCTTCGTCGAACCAAGCATTAAACATCTGGAAGTTATGCCACATGCCTGTATAAAGTTTAAAATGTACTTTGACACCTGCTTCTTCAGCTTTTTCTCTAAAGCGTTTTGCATCGTCTAATAAAATTTCTTTAGAACCCACCTGTACTAAAGTCGGTGGCAAACCTTCTAAGTTATCAAAAATAGGCGAAACACGTGGGTCATCTGCTGCAATATGGTTGCCAATATAATGTTGAATACCTATTTGCAGGGCTTCAAGAGAAAGCAATGCATCATGTTTTTGGTTAAATCTTAAAGATTCACTGGTTAAGGTCAAATCTAAGAAAGGTGACAATAAAATTAGACCACTTGGCATGAGTTCGGGTTGTTCTTTTAAACGCAAGCAAAGTGCTAAAGCTAAATTAGCCCCGCATGAATCGCCCGATAAAATAATATCTTTGGGCTGAATACCTTGAACTAATAATGATTGATATACGTCATATAATGCTTCAATCGCTTCAGGATATGGATGTTCCGGAGCAAGTGGATAGTCCACATGAATGATTTGCATTTGGGTGCGGGCAGCTAAATCCGTCATAAATGCATGATGGGTTTTTACACTACCCAGAAAAAAAGCGCCGCCGTGAATATGAAAAATAAGCTGGGTTGCTGAATCCTGAGCTTTAATTTCCTCACCTTTTACACCAGCAAGCCGAATCGGACGAACAGTTACATTTTTTTGTTTTGGAAATGCTCGGCAAAGTTGTTCAAGCATAGGGCGTAAAGCAGTTGGAGGTAAATTCAACTGACTTGGTTTGCGAATTGCTGTTTTAAGAAATGTTTCTGTTAAATAATATTTTAAAACGTTTGGTATATTCATATAGTATCCGCTTATGTTAATAACTTGTTTCCCTATAAATTTTATTTTTCAAGGTTACAAGGTTACACGAAACAGTCACATTCAAAAATTGCAATATCGTTGCGAGTTTTGAATACTGAAGTCTTGAAAGACCCAAGGATATTACAAAAATGAAAAAGATTGCTTTAGCTTTAGGACTTGTTGGTATGGCTGCATTTGCCAATGCGGCTGACCCACTAAACGGAACGGTATGGAAAACGATTGATGACCAAACCAATAAGCCCAAAGCCGTAGTAAAGTTTACGGAACAGAAGGATGGAACCTTAACTGCAACCATTCAAAGCATTTTGACACCAGGTGAAGAAAACTCTTGTACAAAATGTGAAGGTCCGTATAAAAACAAACCGCTTAAAGGTGTCACCATTGTACATAATCTAAAAAATGTAGGTGGTACCAGTTATGAAAACGGTACAATTTTAGACCCTAAATCTGGCAAAACTTACAAATTAAAAGGTGAGTTGGCTGAGGGTGGTAAAAAGCTTAAATTACGCGGCTATATTGGTGTTTCAGCATTGGGCCGTAACCAAACGTGGATTCGTGCCAACTAAATCTGTGAATAAAAAAACGAGCCATTTGGCTCGTTTTTTTATGCATTTAAGTTTTGATAGGCAGTTTCATCAAAACCGACCAGAAAACCTTTAGAGGTCTGTAGAACTGGGCGCTTGATTAAGCTTGGCTGAGCAATTAGCGCTTCAATAAGATGATCTTCGCTGCTTAAAGCACGAGTTTGTTCATCTTCAGATAGTTTTTTCCACGTAGTACCTTTCTTGTTGAGAACGGTATCTTGTCCAATTTCTTTTAACCAGATTTTCAAGGTATCGGCATCAATTCCTTGTTTTTTATAATCGTGAAATTCGTAACTCAAACCTTTTGCTTGTAAGGCATCAAATGCTTTTTTCATTGAATTACAGTTTTTAATACCATAAATTTTTAACATTTTATCGGACCATGTCAAAAAGAAAGAACACACAGCCTAACCCAAAATGCATTTGGGCACTACTTTATACCGATACTTTTAAAACAAATGAAAAATAATGATTAAAACAATAAAGAATGTCATGTTATTGTCATAAGACAAGGTAATAATGAACTCAATAAGAAGAATCTAGAAAACTAAAAGAACTTAGCGCAAAAAATAAGAGATAGAAAAGAGAAAACCCGCATTTAATCATCCTGATCATGCGGGTCTCATTTCAACGTCCATTGTCACATCCTTGCAAATAAACTTATCTTAAGTTTATTTTATCTTCCTACGGCGTCCTATCCTTTTGCGTCATCCTGACTGCTTCCCTGTGCCGTGGGGCTATAATGCCGTTAAACGTGTGTAAGAAAAATACTCAAAAACGACATGTGTTGTAAGCAAAAACGACAATGCAAGTGAACACTTGTTCACTTAATCTTGAATTTTATAGTCGATAATAACTGGAGCATGATCGCTAAACCATTGATCTTTATAAACCCATGCATTTACTGTGCGTGCTTTCCAGTCTGGTGAACATGCTTGGTAGTCAATACGCCACCCTACGTTTTTCGCACGAGCTTGTCCGCGATTTGACCACCATGAGTACAATTCGGCTTCTGTTCTTACCACACGGAAGGTGTCTACATAGCCAAGTTCATCATAAATATGATCAAGCCAAGCACGCTCATGTGGTAAACAGCCAGACGACTTCTGGTTGCCCGACCAGTTTTTAATATCAATTCGTTTATGAACAATGTTGTAATCGCCACAAATAATGATGGACTTATTCTCATCACGCCATTGTTTTAAGATTTTTGCGTATTCACCCAAAAATAAATCTTTACGTGCCTGCGCTTCTTCACCACTTGAGCCCGAAGGTAAGTATAATGATGCAATATGTACGGGATGTGACAAACCCAAATCAAATTCGGCAGAAATGAAGCGGCCTTGACTATCGGCCAATTCAAACCCTAAACCATCTTTAATAGAGACAAAGGGTAAGCGGCTATAAATTGCAGTACCTGCGTAGCCTGCACGCTCTGCTGGAAAGAGATGGGTATGCCATCCCTCGGGTCTAAATTTCTCAGTCCATTGTTCATGGGTAATGCGGCTTTCCTGCATGCATACGACATCGGCATCGGATTGTTCTAACCATTCAAGTAAGCCTTTCGTCACTGAAGAACGTAAGCCATTTACGTTAATGGAAACGACTCGAAGAATTTTTACATCACTTGGATACTGATCCTTTGGTATCATGCGAAAATTTAACCTCAATTGTGAATTTGGAGCACCTCATGACAACGCCTGTGTCATTTCACCCGCAAGCATTTATCGAACTCGCATTATCACGCGGTGTGCTTAAATTTGGTGAGTTTACTTTAAAATCTGGACGCGTGAGTCCTTATTTTTTTAATGCAGGCCTACTCAACGATGGTGAAGCTTTATCTCTTTTAGCGCAAGGCTATGCCGATAAATTAACACAATGCGAAAATGTTGATGTGATTTTTGGCCCAGCTTACAAAGGTATTCCATTTGTAGCTGCGACTGCTGTTGCTTTGTCGCAAACACATAACAAGAGCGTGCCATGGGGTTTTAACCGTAAAGAAGCGAAAGATCATGGCGAAGGTGGTGTTTTAGTTGGTGCTGCGGTTGAAGGTAAAAAAGTCTGGATTATTGATGACGTGATTACCGCAGGTACAGCGATTCGCGAAGTGGTAACGATTTTGAAAAGTGCCGGTGCAACTATTGCGGGTGTTTTGGTTGCGCTAGATCGTCAAGAACGTGGTCAAGGTGAACTTTCTGCAATTCAAGAAGTTCAAAAAGAATTAGAAATTCCTGTGCATGCACTGATTACTATGAAGGACTTAATGGATTATTTAGAAGCGAAAGGCGAAAAAGAAGCGCTAGCTAATATGCAAGCTTACCGTGAAAAATACGGTATCTAAAAATAAAAAGGCATACCTCTAAAGTAGGGGTGTGCCTTTTTAATATTTTTACTTAAAACTGATAATTTAAACGCAATAACACATTACGTGGTGTGCCTGGCATGCTGTCTGAACGCCAGTACTCTTTATTGGTTAAATTGTTCACCGCAAGTGTGACATTCCAAGGGTCGGCACTATAGCCAATTGCTGCATCAACACGATTGAAGCCTTCCATTTTTACTTGATTATTAATATTTGGATAATAAGAACCGACATAGGTCACGCCCACTTCGGTATACCACTGCTCGGTTGGTAAATAACGAACAAATAAATTACCTGTGTTCTTAGATGTGTTTGCTAAATAGTTGCCTTCACGTTCAGGATTTTGCTTGTCTTCTTTTACTTTTGCATCTGTGTAGCCATACCCACCGCGAACAAAGACATTATCAAGTACACGCCCAATAAAGCTAAATTCGAGACCACGAGATTGATGCTGACCGGCAGTTGCCCATACATCTGGCTCACTGTCTGGGTTTGGTTTATAGCGAATATTATTTTTACGAATATCAAAGACAGAAAATTGAGTATTTAACCGATTATCTAACCATTCACTTTTTACACCCACTTCATATTGCTCATTATATTGAGGCTCTTTATCCATTTTTGTGACATCGGTGCTCCCAGTAACTTGGTTAACACCCATTTGTCCGCCAAATGGTGCAAAACTCTTAGAGTAAGACGTATAAAAGCTATGTTCTGGAACGGGTTGCCAGACTAAACCCAAATTTGGACTAAGACTACTGTCTTTTACATTACGATGATCATTATTAAGTTTATTGGTAGTTGAAAAGTCAAAGTAATCATAACGTAGGCCCATCATGAGTTTAAGTTGGTCATTTAGACCAATTAAATCCTGAACAAATACACCATAAGTGGTACCTTCATTGTAGTTATGTTGGCTAATTAAAAGAGGGCCATTGCCACGACTATATTCACGTTCACCAGTGAGCGGATTAACATAACCATAAATGGCTGAACCGTTTTGAGTCTTATTGGCTAGACGTGGTTCTCGTTGCTCATAGGTCCAGTCTGTACCGACCATAATTTGGTGCTCAAGCGAGCCTGTTTTGAATTTACCCTTAATATCAAAGGTATTGGTTGTGGTCTTATTGCTAGTTTGTTGCCAATAGTAAATTTGATTGATATAGCCTTTTTTTGTTGTACAGATTTTGCCTTTTAAATCTTTGCCATCTAACCCACAATAAGTCCCAAAATAAAAGTGGTCAAAGTTCTGTTCTGCTTGACGGTAACTCGCTGCCCAGTGGAAGTTCCAGTCAGGTGCATATTCATAATTTACATCGGTACGGACCACTTGCAAAATATCATCAACATAATCGCCATCTTGGGCAAATCCTGTTTTGATAGATGTACCTGCAGGTAGATTGTCACGCGTTGGCCCACGGTCAGGAACTCGACCTAATTTGTCATAGGTATATTGTGTGGTCCAAGTGAGTGTTCCATCGTCATTTTTATAGGTAAAGCTTGGGGAAAACATCTCAATTTTATTTTTAATACCTGAGCGGAAGCTGCCTGACTCGCCATATTCTCCAGTCAAACGTACTGCTAAATTGTCATTAAGTACTTGGTTGATGTCAGCCGTTGTACCGTAATTATCGTATGAACCCGCATATGCACCAACTGAACTTTTAGAGTCAAAATTGGCAAACTTACTCACCATATTCACAACCCCACCACCAGCGCTACGTCCATACAAAACCGAAGCAGGGCCTTTTAAAATTTCAATACGTTCAATATTGGCTGTACTGCGGCGTACTTGTCCGCTTTCACGTATACCGTCGCGGTAAATATCGCCTGTGTCTGCACCAAAACCACGAATCGTGATCCCATCGCCGCGCATATCGTAACTGGTTGATACGCCTGGTGTACCTTGCAGCATGACGCTTAAATCATTTGATCCATAAATTTTATATTTCTGAACATCAATGGTATCAACGGTTTGCGGAATATCTTTTTTATCTAAACCATTACGAGTGACATTGGCTTTGTCGTAGTCGATATAACTTTTGATGGGATCGAGTTCACTCATCGCTTCAATTTTTATAGTTGGCATGACTGCTGCAACTTTTGAAGCTGAGTCAGCTAATTCCTCTACGTAGGCACCTTGAATATTCAAGATCATTAAACTGAGTAGGCTAAGTGGGAACGAGCTTTTAATTTGGGGAGATGAGATAGAAATTTTTAACATAAAAATAAAGTCAATTAACAAAAATAAAAGTATAAATGATAATTATAATCATTTAATTGTTTAGAATAAAAGAACTATTGCTTATAAAATTATCGTGATAGATTTTTAATTGTTGATTTTAAAAAAATAATTTATGTGATGAATAATTGCTTGATTGAAATGATTAGTTTTATTTATGAATAGAGGTTTGAAGAGGGTGCTTCATTATTAAAAAACACCCTTAGAGTTAAGCATTGTTTTTGAGCACATCTACAATATCCATTTCTGGATCATAGTTTTCATCAATCGTTTTGCAAATTGCTTGGCCCACTATCACTTGAGTGCCATTAAAGGTCATGGTGGGTGCTTCATATAATTCCCAGCCATGATTGAGCGCTTTAGTCACTCGTGCGCAAAAAGCAGAGTCATCAGGGCCTGTTAAATAGCGATAAAGTTTCATCTTTAGCCTTTAAAAAATAATATTTTATGACCTTAGTTTAACTGAATTTATCTGAATTCAAGATAAAGAAATAACCGATAAGGTTTTACTAAAATTAAGAAAAACGAGTGAAAAATCTCAGCTATACTCATGCTAATTTAAATTTTAAGAAGAGCTTGAGCATGCGTGTACTTGTCGTCATGGATCCGATTGAAACCGTAAATCTGAAAAAGGATTCAACCATGGCAATGTTGTGGGCGGCGAGCCGTCGTGGACATGAGTTAGGTTATGCATTACAACAAGATTTATATATCGATCAAGGTAAGGCTTACGGTCTCATCTCTCCGTTAAAAGTTTTTGAAGATTACAGCCATTATTATGAGTTAGGCGAAAAGAAAAAAGAATCAATCGCGGCTTATGATGTTGTACTCATGCGTAAAGATCCGCCTTTTGACATGAACTTTGTCTACACGACTTATGTGCTTGAGCAAGCTGAGCGTGAAGGCGCATGGATTATTAACAAGCCTCAATCACTGCGTGATTGCAATGAAAAACTTTTTGCTACGCAGTTTCCAGAGCTACAAGTGCCTACACTTGTGACATCACAGCAGAGCCTGATTCGTGAATTTATTAAAGAACATGGCGATGTGATTGTTAAGCCACTTGATGGTATGGGCGGGATGGGTATTTTCCGTTTATACCAAGACGGTGTAAATATTGGTTCTACATTGGAAATGTTGACAGAATTAGGCACTCGTCCAATTATGGCTCAGCGTTATATTCCTGAAATTGTAGAAGGGGATAAACGAATTCTAATGGTGAATGGTGAACCTGTTCCGTACTGTCTAGCTCGTATTCCACAAAATGGTGAAGTGCGCGGTAACTTGGCAGCAGGTGGTTTAGGCCAAGCGCGTCCACTTACTGAAAATGACAAACTCATTGCAGCGAAAATCGGGCCTTTCTTACGTGAAAAAGGATTGGTATTTGTTGGGCTTGATGTGATTGGTAATTATGTGACTGAAATTAATGTGACTAGCCCAACCTGTATTCGTGAAATTGATGCTCAATTTGGTACATCAATTGCCGATGATCTATTTGACGTATTAGAAGCGGGTCGTCCTGCTCAATAATCCAGTTTGAGTGATTTCCTAAGCGAATGCTGGGAAATCACCTAAAAATATATCAATTAATAAAACCACAATATGAAATACGCTAGCGCTTTGTAGGCATATTTTCAAAAAAGCACATCTTTCTGTTATAAACGAGTGAAATTCGCTTTTCGTTAATGAAGCTTTAGGATTAAAATAAACGGCTACAAAAATAGATGACAATTTCCATTGTTTTTTGAGTTGAAGAATTAGACCGTGACAGATTCACAGCAAAGCAAACCTAAACATGTCATGATGATGGCTGCCGGTACTGGTGGACATGTTTTTCCAGCCCTCGCCGTAGCCAAACAACTTCAACAGCAAGGTTGTCAAGTTTCATGGTTAGCCACGCCAACAGGTATGGAAAATCGGTTATTAAAAGATCAAAATATTCCAATATATCAAATTGATATTCAAGGTGTACGTGGCAACGGGGTCATCCGTAAACTTGCTGCGCCTTTTAAAATTTTAAAAGCAACTTTTAGCGCGATGCGCTATATGAAACAGCTTAAAGTTGATGCAGTAGCTGGCTTTGGTGGCTATGTTGCAGGACCGGGTGGTCTGGCTGCTCGCTTATTAGGTATTCCTGTTCTCATTCATGAGCAAAATGCAGTTGCCGGTTTTACCAATGCACAGTTGTCACGTGTAGCTAAAGTAGTATGCGAAGCATTCCCAAATACTTTTCCTGCGAGCGAAAAAGTGGTCACTACCGGAAATCCGGTACGCCGCGAAATTACAGATATTTTAAGCCCCAAATGGCGCTACGATGAGCGTGAGCAAGCGGGTAAGCCGTTAAATATTTTAATTGTGGGTGGGTCTTTAGGTGCAAAAGCACTTAATGAACGTTTACCTCCGGCATTAAAACAACTTCAAGTGCCACTGAATATTTTCCATCAATGTGGTCAGCAACAGGTTGAGGCAACTCAAGCTTTGTACGCAGATGCGCCAGCAAATTTAACTGTACAGGTTTTGCCTTTTATTGAAGATATGGCAAAAGCCTATAGCGAAGCAGACCTGATTATTTGCCGTGCGGGCGCTTTAACTGTGACAGAAGTTGCTACCGCTGGAGTTGCAGCAGTTTTTGTGCCGCTTCCAATTGCGGTAGATGACCACCAAACTGCAAATGCCAAATTTCTGGCCGATGTCGGAGCTGCAAAAATTTGCCAGCAATCGACCATGACACCAGAAGTTTTAAATCAATTGTTTACTACGTTGATGAACCGCCAATTGCTTACAGAAATGGCAGTGAAAGCGCGTCAACATGCCCAACCAAATGCAACTCAGCATGTGGTTGATCTTATTCAAAAAATGTAATCGGATTTACTATGTCTCCAACAACAGCTGCAAACCAAGCAAAAAAATTGATTAAAGTGCCTGAAATGCGCCGTATCAAACATATTCATTTTGTGGGTATTGGCGGTGCAGGTATGTGTGGTATTGCTGAGGTGTTAGCTAACCAAGGATATAAAATTTCCGGTTCAGATATTAAAGCTTCAAAAACCACACAACAATTAGAAGAAAATGGCATTAAGGTCTATATTGGACACGAAGCAGAAAATATTAAAAACGCCAATGTGCTTGTTGTGTCAACGGCTATTGATCCAGAAAACCCGGAAGTGAAAGCCGCAATTGAGCAACGTACCCCAATCGTACGCCGTGCAGAAATGCTCGGTGAGCTTATGCGTTACCGTCATGGTATTGCGGTAGCAGGCACACACGGTAAAACCACGACAACGAGTTTGTTAACTACAATGTTGGCTGAAGAAAATCTTGATCCAACTTATGTGATTGGTGGTTTACTTAACAGTACAGGCGTAAATGCGGCACTTGGTGAAAGCCGTTTTATTGTTGCTGAGGCTGACGAATCGGATGCATCTTTCCTTTATTTGCAGCCAATGGCAGCGATTGTGACCAACATCGATGCTGACCATATGGACACCTATGAAGGCAGTTTTGATAAATTAAAAGATACTTTCGTACAGTTCCTTCATAACTTGCCATTCTATGGCTTAGCTGTAGTTTGTGGTGATGACGCAAATATTCGTGAGATTTTGCCGCGTGTAGGCCGTCCAGTTATTACTTATGGTTTTAACGAAGATAATGACATCCGTGCAATTGATGTAGAACAAGATGGCATGCGTTCGCACTTTACGGTATTGCGTAAAGGCCGTGAGCCGTTGCGTTTAACCATTAATCAGCCTGGTTTGCATAATGTTTTAAATGCTTTGGCTGCGATTGGTGTTGCAACTGATGAAGGTGTTTCCGATGAAGCAATTAGCCGTGCATTAAAAGGCTTTAGTGGTGTTGGACGTCGCTTCCAAGTACAAGGTGAATTTGAGCTTGGTGAAGGTAATGTGAAATTAGTCGATGACTATGGACATCACCCTAAAGAAGTGGAAGCTACGATTAAAGCTGCTCGTCAAAGTCATCCTGACCGTCGTTTAGTGATGCTTTTCCAACCACATCGTTACTCTCGTACTCGTGATTGTTTTGATGACTTTATTGAAGTTTTATCTCAAGTCGACCAATTATTATTACTAGAAGTTTATCCGGCTGGAGAAAAACCAATTGTTGGCGCAGATAGCCGTACTTTGGCGCGTAGTATTCGCTTGCGTGGTCAGGTTGAGCCGATTTTAATTGATCCGGTTGAAGGTAATTTGCAAAACATCATGCAAAATGTGTTACAACCAAATGACTTGTTATTAACGCAAGGTGCAGGTAACGTGGGAGCAATTTCAGTAGAACTTGCACAGCACCATTTGTATGTGAAATAAACAAAAAGTATTGAATTATCGGGTTAAGGATTTAAACGTGTCAAATGCTACAAAATTCGGCAAAGTTGCTGTGTTACTTGGTGGGAAATCGGCTGAGCGTGCTGTGTCTTTAGATAGTGGTCAGGCAGTTCTGGACGCTTTGTTACGTTCAGGTGTTCAGGCTGAGGCATTTGATCCGCAAGACCGTAGCGTGACTGAACTTGTAAACTATGACCGTGCATTTATTGTATTGCATGGTCGTGGTGGCGAAGACGGTCAAATCCAAGGTGTGCTTGAGTGGTTAAACATCCCTTATACAGGAACGGGTGTACAAGGTTCTGCAATAGGCATGGATAAGGTCAAAACCAAGCAAATCTGGCAAGGTAGTGACTTACCAACTGCACCGTATCGCATTATTACTAAAGAAACAGATCTAGGCTCAGTCATTGCTGAATTAGGTTTACCTGTCATTATCAAGCCTGTACATGAAGGTTCAAGTGTAGGCATGAGTAAGGTTGAAAAGGCTGAAGACTTTGCAGCAGCAATTGAAAAGGCAACTCAGCACGACGCTGTTGTCATGGCAGAAAAATGGATTACGGGACGCGAATTTACGATTTCATTCTTAAATGGCCAGCCGTTACCTGTTATTCGTTTGCAGCCACCAGCAGATGTTGCTTTTTATGATTATGAAGCAAAATATCAACGCAATGATGTCGAATATGGCATTCCTTGCGGTCTTAGCGAAACCGAAGAGAAAAAACTACAAGCCTTATGCTTACGCGCTTTTCAGGCTGTAGGTGCAGAAGGTTGGGGCCGTATTGATGCAATGCAGGATGAGCAAGGTAATTTCTGGCTTCTAGAAGTAAATACTGTGCCGGGTATGACCAGCCATTCACTTGTGCCAAAAGCTGCTAAAGCCGTGGGCTATAGCTTTGATGAATTGTGTGTTGCAATTCTTGAGCAAACATTGGAAGGTACGGCTTAAATATGGCACAACTTCCGGCTTCCATGCGCCGTAAACGTGCGGCGATTACCTCCATTCATGAAAAACCGCCTACGCGCAAGCAAAAGCTTGCCAATGCTGGCGGATGGGTGCTGTTGGTTATTGCCTTTTTAGTCTTGGCGGTCGGAATTTACGGTCTATATAAAGTTATTACTGATGCAACTGTCGCAAAGCTTGAGGTGGTAGGTTCAACAACTCCGGTTGAGAATCAGCAAGTGATGCGATATGTGCAGCCGATTGTAAAAGATAATTACTTTACGTCTGACTTAGAGCAGATTCGTGATAAAGCATTAGAAATTTCATGGGTAGACCGAGTTGTCGTATCTCGTGCCTGGCCAAATGGTATTCGTGTTCGTGTGATGCCTCGCCATGCGATCGCCCGTTGGGGAACAGGTCGCTTATTAAGCGATGGTGGTGACGTATTTAGTGAGGCAGAACCGAGACTTCATCCTGAGCTTCCGCTGTTACATGGTCCGGTAAGCCAGTCTAAAATGATGATGCGACGCTATAATGAAATTAATCAGTTATTCCATCCTGTTAATTTGCGTTTAAAAGAGTTATATCTAACAGAGCGAATGACTTGGTTTATGCAGTTTGATTCTGGTTTACGAATTATTGTTGACCAAGATCAAACAATGAATAAATTGCAACGTTTAAGTCATTTGGCACAATCTGACGTAAAACCTGTGTGGACGAAAATCTCAGCCATTGATTTGCGATATCGTAATGGATTATCTATTCAATGGAAGAATGCAACCCCACCTAAAATTGTGAATGGTCAGTTTGTTGTAACGAGTGATGACACAAGCATTGCAGGTGGTGCAAAAGCAAAGCCATAATACGTGGCTTTAAAATAGGCAATTTGCCTGGTATTAGACAACAAAGAAATGGTATGAGTGATGAGTGAAGCTGTTCCCTCAGTTGTTGCGATTGACATTGGGACGCATAAAGTTTCAGTTTTGATTGGAAAAATTCATGCGCCGGATAACATTCAGGTTATCGGTATGGCAACTGCTCGCAATCGAGGCATGAACAAAGGAAAAATTGTAAGTCTCGATAAAGTCATTGCTGCGATTAAAAACGCCGTTGCTGAAGCGGAAAATATGGCCGAATGTCGCATTCATAGTGCGTGGGTATCTATTCCGAGTACCGAGTTGCAAAGTTTCTATGCTTCTGGACGCACACCTGTTGCTAACCCAGCACATGTGATTACAACCAATGAAGTTGTCCGTGCATTAGAGTTAGCAAAAGCAAGTCATGTGACTTCAGACTACTATCTAGCGAGTGCAGTGCCACTCGGGTTTGAGTTAGGTGATTCTGCAGAATGGGTCCAAAACCCAATCAATATGACTGCTCACAGCATGACTGGCCACTATCAGCTCATGATGATGCCGATTGCCACTATGCAAAACCTTGATCGTGCTATGAAAGGTGCGAACATTGGTGTTGAGAAAATGGTGGTCTCTTGCTTGGCTACGGCTGAAGCAAGTTTGCTGAAAGATGAAAAAGAATATGGCGTTTGTTTAGTTGATATTGGTGCAGGTATTACCAATCTGGCAGTTTATTTAGATGGCCGTTTGGCTTTAGCACGTACATTACAACGTGGTGGTGAGCATGTGACACGTGACATTGCTGCTGTGTTGCAAACAACTACTGAAGAAGCTGAACGCATTAAAATTCTGCATGGCTGTGTTGATCTAAGTGCTGTTAAGCCTGACCATATGATTCAAGTACAGGGTATTGATGGTCCGCAAACGATTAGCCGAATTGAGTTAGCGGAAATTATTATTGCTCGTTATGAAGAGATTTTCAGCCAGATTCGTGAAGAACTCGAACAAAGCGGTGCAATCCATGGTCTGTATCATGGTGTAGTGTTGACAGGCGATGCTTGTCAAATCGAAGGTATGGTAAGTTTGGCTCGTCGTATGCTGGGTGTGTCTGCTCATTTAGGTAATCCACCATTACAGGTGTATGCTGATGATCAGCATCAGGCTGCATTACGCCGATCAATGTATGCGACAGCAGCTGGTTTGCTTATGTTTAGCCAAAGCGAATTACAAGAAGCTGTTGAGGAACCTGAAGAGGGGAATGACCGTTCGGTATGGGAACGAATGGTGAATGGCTGGAATGCGTTTAATAGCAAACTTAAAGCCATTTTTTAGGATGTATGGATTTATTGGTAGAATTGTTAGGAAGTTGTAAGAGAAAACCACTGTACTTGACAAGGTTTGTATTGCACAGCATTCTTAAAATTAGTTATTTTTGAAAATCAAGGCAGTATACGGGCTGAAGTGACTGCCATAATGTATTAGGAACCCTAAAGGTCATGGCCTCATTTGAATTTATAGAAGATGAACTAAACGATGGCAACGGTCAAGCCCGTTTCACTGTATTTGGTGTAGGTGGCGGTGGCGGTAATGCCGTTCAGCACATGGTACAGTCTGATATTCAGGGTGTTAAATTCGTTTGTGCCAATACAGATAAACAAGCACTTGACTGTATGAATGCCCCTTTCAAAATTCAGTTAGGTGAGCAAAGTACACGTGGTCTAGGTGCTGGTGCTAACCCTGAAGTAGGTCAGGTTGCCGCAGAAGAAAGCCGTGAAATTATTCGTCAGCACCTTGAAGGAACTGACATGGTATTTGTAACCGCTGGTATGGGTGGTGGTACAGGTACTGGTGCAGCTCCGGTTGTTGCCGAAGTTGCTAAAGAAATGGGGATTTTGACTGTTGGTGTTGTAACAACGCCATTTAACTTTGAAGGTCGTCGTCGTCAAAAATCTGCTGAGCGTGGTATTGAAGCGCTTGAAGCACATGTTGATTCATTGATTATTATTCCTAATCAACGCTTATTAAGCGTGTATGGTGATATTTCAATGAAAGATGCCTATAAAAAGGCAGATGATGTATTGTTAAACGCTGTACGTAGTATCTTTGACCTTGTGGTTAACCGTGGTCACATTAACCTTGACTTCGCCGATTTGAAAACTGCAATGAGTACTCGCGGTTATGCAATGATGGGTGCTGGTTTAGGCCGTGGTGAAGACCGTGCTCGTCAAGCTGCTGAACAAGCCATCCGTAGTCCACTACTTGATAATGTGAATATTATTAATGCAAAAGGCGTGTTAATTAACATTACAGGTGGTGATGACATTACGTTACGTGAAACTGAAATCATTACTGATGTGGTTAACCAAATTGTTGACCTTGATGAAGGCGAGATTTTCTACGGTACAGTATTTGATCCAGATGCGCGTGATGAATTACGTGTAACTGTGATTGCAACTGGTTTAACACGTAATGCAGCTGATGCAGAACCAAGAAAGCGTAATACTGTAAGTCATACAGCAACTCAATCTGCACAATCTGTAGATGAAGATGACGTTCCAGCAATTAATAAGCGTCAAAATGCTGAAAATGATGTGAATAATGCACCAAGTTCATCACCGCGTTCTTCTCCAATGAGCATTCAAGATTACTTGAAAAATCAGCAACGTAAGTAATATAGCGTTCAATCTATTAAAAGGCAGTGTATAAACACTGCCTTTTTTTATTTTTGATCAATGACTAAATATGCTAACGTATAGCGGTTTTAAAAAAGAAGTTACAAAGCATGGTGAAACAACGTACTCTCAGTCGTGTGGTAAAAGCGAGTGGAATAGGTCTTCATAGCGGTCAAAAAGTGATGATCAATTTCATTCCACATACCGTGGATGGAGGTATTGTATTTCGCCGTATCGATTTAAATCCACCTGTCGATATTCCTGCCAATGCATTGCTCATTCAAGAAGCATTTATGTGTTCAAACCTTGTCACTGGTGATATTAAGGTAGGGACAATTGAGCATGTGATGAGTGCGATTGCGGGTTTAGGAATTGATAATTTAATTGTAGAAGTGTCAGCATCTGAAGTCCCCATTATGGATGGTAGTGCTGGACCATTTATTTATTTGTTAATGCAAGGTGGCTTGCGTGAACAAGATGCACCGAAAAAATTTATAAGAATATTAAAGCCAGTTGAAGCTTTAATTGATGATAAAAAAGCGATTTTTAGACCACATAATGGTTTTCAACTCAACTTTACGATTGATTTTGATCATCCTGCCTTTGCAAAAGAATATCAATCTGCGACTATCGATTTTTCTACTGAAACCTTTGTGTATGAAGTCAGTGAGGCACGTACTTTTGGTTTTATGAAGGATTTAGATTACCTCAAAGCAAATAATTTAGCTTTAGGGGCAAGTCTAGACAATGCCATTGGTGTAGATGATACAGGTGTTGTGAACGAAGAAGGCCTACGATTTGCCGATGAGTTTGTTCGACATAAAATATTAGATGCAGTAGGTGATTTGTATTTACTTGGTCATCAAATTATTGCCAAGTTCGATGGCTATAAATCAGGACATGCTTTAAATAATCAGCTATTACGCAATGTTCAAAGTGATCCGAGTAATTATGAAATTGTAACATTTAATGACGAGAAAGACTGTCCAATTCCATACGTGAGTGTGACATAAGTCATTGTCTTTATTTAGCTATGTTATAATGTAACAATAAAAACTGTGATTTTAATCACATAATAAGAACGATTCTAATTAAGGAATAGAAAGCTCATCATTTTTTATTGCTTGCCAAACGTAGTAAAGCTTGGCTAAGCTTAGGGTCGCTCACGAAGTCGGCAGCACTACGTAACATTTCTTGTGTTTCCGGGGGGATGGATTTAGAAGGCTCAGATGGGGGCGCTGTAGGAATAGTTTTATTTCTTAAGCGAACTTGAATTCTTTGTAGGTCTTTTAGTCCTTCGAGTTGAGATAATTTAGATATATATTGGCTCTGTAAATAGCTGAGTTGACTAATCATTGCCTGATTTTCACCAGTAATAATTAAAGTGCCATTTTGATAACACACAACCTGCCATTGTTCCGGTTGGGGCAATAAGGGTTGGATTATTTTCGTAAGTCTTTGCCATTGCGCGACTTGCGTTGTTAGAAACGTAAGGTTTCCTGTTTTTATGTGTTTTCCGGATTGTTGAAAAACGTTATCGGGTTTAGACATTGATCGTTCTCGAATGATTTCTTGTCCTAATCTTAAGCGTTCATTTCAACTGATATCAAGGAAGAGATCATAAGGAACTTGAGTAAGAACAGTTTCAAGAGGTTTTTATGCACACGCGTCGTATTTTATTAGCGTTTTCACTTGCCGCTTCGGCTGCATCGGTTGCTTTTGCAGATTATCAAAATATTAACCAATCTACTGATTCAGATCGATTGGAACAGTTATCAAAAACATTATCTCAAGGTTCATATACACATCCTGATGATTTAGATCTTCCGGCGAGTGCTAAAGTTTCAGTCACTTTACGTCCTAAAACAGTTGAGCTCAATAATGACTCACTGGCAAAAAAATATGGCCATACGACTGCAAAAAATTCTTTTAATGCCTCTTCTTCAAATCCTTATTCTTGGTTAGTTTCTCATCCTCTTCCAGATAGCGTACGTGTTTCTTCTAACTTTGGTGGTCGTACCATGGGTGGTCGTGCAGAGCATCATGGTGGTTTAGACATGTCGGCACCAAGTGGTACACCGATCTATGCAACTGGCCCTGGTATTGTAACTAAATCAGGTTGGGGTACAGGTTATGGACAATATGTTGAAATCAACCACGGTAATGGTTATTTAACACGCTATGCACACGCTTCACGTTTATTAGTTCGTGTAGGTGACCAGGTTTCTGCTGGTGATCATATTGCTAACGTGGGCTGTACAGGTCGTTGTACAGGACCACATTTACATTATGAAGTAGTTAAAGATGGTCAACGTAAGAATCCATCAACTTACTTAGCAATGTTGCCTTAATAGAGTTTCATAAAAGTTCAAGGTTATTAAATTTATGAATCTGAAATGAACATAAACCTTTCTTAACGCAATGATCGTATAAAAAAACGCCAATATTGGCGTTTTTTTGTTATTTTGTTTACTGCTCGGTCAATGACTATTCATTCAGAAAATAATAGAGCCCCCTCACATTCACCCGTGGCAATAACTTGAGAGGGGCAAAACGTGGTAAAAATACAAAGTAGATTAGAGAACAAGGAACAGGTGAATTATGGCGTTTTACGGTGACTCCGACGCACAAGAAACCCAAGAATGGCAAGATGCATTCGATTCAGTTTTACAACATATGGGAACTGAGCGAGCGGCATTCTTGTTGGAAAAACTTTACCAACAAGCAATTGCTAAGCATGTTCCAATTCAACGTCTCAATACACCTTACTTAAATACAATTTCTGTTGAAGAACAACCTGCAATGCCAGGCGACCAAGATATGGAACGCCGTATTCGTGCATTGATTCGTTGGAATGCCTTAGCAATGGTACTTCGCGCGAATAAAACAGGTGATGATTTAGGTGGTCACTTGGCGAGCTTCGCATCAAGTGCAACATTATATGACGTAGGTTTTAACCATTTCTTCCGCGCAAACAGCGATAACTTTGGCGGAGATATGATTTATTACCAAGGACACTGTGCTCCTGGTATTTATGCACGTTCATTCCTTGAAGGACGTTTAACTGAAGAACAGTTAAGTAATTTCCGCCGTGAAGTTGGCGGTAACGGTTTACCAAGCTATCCACATCCGTATTTAATGCCGGACTATTGGCAGTTCCCAACTGTATCAATGGGTCTTGGTCCAATCATGTCGATTTATCAAGCGCACATTCAAAAATATTTGATGAACCGTGGCCTGATCAAAGAAGAAGATCGTAAAGTTTGGGCATACCTCGGCGATGGCGAGATGGATGAGCCAGAAAGCTTAGGTGCGATCTCACTTGCTGGTCGTGAGAAGCTTGATAACTTAATTTGGGTAGTTAACTGTAACTTACAGCGTCTAGATGGCCCTGTACGTGGTAACGGTAAAATTATTCAAGAACTTGAATCGATCTTCCGTGGCGCAGGCTGGCGTGTCATTAAAGTAGTATGGGGCCGTCATTGGGATCCACTACTTGCTAAAGATACAAGCGGTGCATTAAAAGCACGTATGGAAGAAGCTGTTGATGGTGACTATCAGCGTTATCAAGTAAAAGGTGGCGCGTATACACGTGAAAAATTCTTTGGTAAGTACCCAGAAGCTGCGGAACTTGTAAAAGATTTAAGCGATGAAGATATTGATGCGTTAAACCGTGGTGGTCATGACCCTTACAAAGTTTTTGCTGCATATGCAGAAGCGATGAAAGCGAAAGGCCAACCAACAGTGATCTTGGCGAAAACCATTAAAGGTTATGGTTTGTCTGAAGAAATTGAAGCGGTAAACAAAACACACCAAATCAAAAAGATGCAAATTGACTCTTTAAGATATGTACGTGACCGTTTCAATCTTCCATTTTCAGATGAGCAATTAGAAGAGCTTCCATTCTATCGCCCAAGTGAAAACTCTCCAGAAATGAAATATATGAAAGCACGTCGTGAAGCTTTAGGTGGATACCTGCCTGCACGTCGTCGTGAGAGTGAATCTTTAGCAATTCCTGAATTATCTGTATTTGATGCAGTGTTGAAAGGTTCGGGTGGCAAAGAGCAATCAACTACTATGGTGATGGTTCGTTTAATTGCTGCTTTACTTAAAGAAAAAGCGATTAAAGACCGCGTAGTGCCAATCGTTCCAGATGAAGCACGTACTTTTGGTTTAGAAGGTATGTTCCGTCAGCTTGGTATTTATGCTGCTCACGGCCAAAAATACACGCCAGAAGACCAAGAACAGTTAATGCATTACCGTGAAGCAAAAGACGGTCACATGTTACAAGAAGGGATCAACGAAGCAGGTGCGATGAGTGCATGGGCTGCGTTAGCGACAAGTTATTCAACTAATAACTTGCCAATGATTCCAATGTACATGTATTACTCAATGTTTGGTTTCCAACGTATTGGTGATATTGCATGGGCTGCGGGTGACGCACAAGCTCAAGGTTTCTTGTTAGGCGCGACTGCAGGCCGTACGACATTGAACGGTGAAGGTTTACAGCACCAAGACGGTCATTCACATATCTTGGCAAACACGATTCCAAACTGCGTGTCTTATGACCCATGTTTTGGTTATGAGTTAGCGGTAATCGTACATGATGGCTTACAACGCATGTATGTGAACCAAGAGCGTGTGTTCTATTACTTAACAGTAATGAATGAGAACTACGAGCATCCTGAAATGCCAGAGGGCGTTGAAGAAGGCATTAAACGTGGTATGTATTTATTCGAGAAAGATGAAAAAGCAACTGTCCAGTTACTTGGTTCAGGTGTAATCCTTCGCGAAGTGATTAAAGCTGCGAAAATCTTACGTGATGAATACCAAATCCATTCAAACGTTTGGAGTGTAACAAGCTTTAATGAATTGGCACGTGATGGTATGGCATGTGAAGAATACAACCGTCTACACCCACTTGCTGAAGAAGTTAAAGAATCATGGGTATCTAAACAATTACGTGGTACGGAAGGTATCGTAGTTTCTGCTACCGACCATATGCGTGCTTATAGCGAACAAATCCGTGCGTATCTTCCAGATGGTCGCCCATTTGTTGCATTAGGT
Organism: Acinetobacter sp. 1424608; assembly: GCF_000588255.1. Taxonomy (NCBI): domain Bacteria; kingdom Pseudomonadati; phylum Pseudomonadota; class Gammaproteobacteria; order Moraxellales; family Moraxellaceae; genus Acinetobacter; species Acinetobacter sp. 1424608. Next base: position 145,479 of record NZ_JFXL01000003.1, on the reverse strand, counting down.
ACAGATGGTTACGGCCGTTCAGATACACGCGCGAACTTACGTAGTTTCTTTGGTGTTGATGCTGCACACATTGTTGTTGCTACTTTGAAAAAATTAGCTGACGAAGGTGAAGTAGACGCACGTTTAGTGAAAGATGCAATTTCTAACTTTGAGTTAGATACTGACCGTCCGGTTGCATGGGCTCCACAAGCACATCCGGAAGTTCAGCCAGTTGCTGAATACAATGAAACGCAAACAGGTGAGGGGAACTAAGCATGCAAATTAAGACCCCTGATATTGGTGTAGATAAAGCAAACGTCGCTGAAATTTTAGTAAAAGTTGGCGACCGTGTTGAAGTTGACGACAGTATCGTTGTGCTTGAGTCTGATAAAGCAACTGTTGAAGTGCCTAGCACTTCAGCAGGTGTCGTAAAAAGCATCTTGATTAATCAAGGTGATGACGTGACTGAAGGTGTTGCTTTGATTGAAATCGAAGCAGAAGGTGCGGCACAAGCAGCTCCGGAACCAACACCAGCTCCTGCGGCTGAAAAGCCAGCTGCTCCAGCACCTGCACAGCAAACTCAAGCTTCAGCTCAACCTGCTGCTACATCAACTGCAACTGTTGACGTGACTGTACCTGACATTGGCGTTGAAAAAGCATTGGTTGGTGAAATCCTCGTTAAAGTGGGTGACCAGATCGATGTTGAACAAAGTATTGTTGTTGTAGAGTCAGATAAAGCAACTGTGGAAGTTCCAAGTAGCGTTGCTGGTACTGTAGAAAGTATTCAAGTGAAAGAAGGCGATACCGTTAAAGAAGGTGTTGTTCTTATTCAAGTGAAAACAGCAGCTGCATCTAATGCGCAAGCAGAAGCTCCTGCTACTACACCAGCTCCAGCTGCGGCAGCTGAACCGGTTGCTGCAAAGCAAGAAACTGTTGCGGCAGCTGCTACTCAATCTGGTCCAGTTGATATCAATGTTCCTGACTTGGGCGTAGATAAAGCAGTTGTTGCTGAAATCTTGGTTCAAGTTGGCGATAAAGTTGATGTAGACCAAAGCCTTGTTGTAGTTGAATCAGATAAAGCAACTGTGGAAGTTCCAAGTACCGTTGCTGGTGTTGTAAAAGCAATTCACTTGCAAGCAGGCCAACAAGTTTCACAAGGTATATTGCTTGCAACAATTGAAGCTGAAGGCCAAGCACCTGCTGCTGCACCAGCGGCAAAAGCAGAAGCAGCCCCAGCTCCACAGGCAGCAGCACCTAAAGCAGCTGCTCCTGCTACAACAAAGTCTGCACCTGCGGCGCCTACATCTGGCACTGATAAGTTAACGAAAGAGCAAGAAGCAGAAAACGCTAAAGTATATGCAGGTCCTGCTGTTCGTAAGCTTGCTCGTGAACTTGGCGTGATTTTGTCACAAGTTAAAACTTCTGGTGAGCATGGCCGTGTTGTTAAAGAAGATATCTTTGCTTATGTGAAGAGTCGTTTAACGGCACCACAAGCGGCACCAGTTGCTGCGGCTGCACCAGCAGTTTCGGGTTTACCAAAGCTTCCTGACTTTACTGCATTTGGTGGCGTGGAAGAAAAAGTACTGACGCGTTTGCAGCAAGTATCAATTCCGCAGTTGTCTTTAAACAACTACATTCCACAAGTAACTCAGTTTGACCTTGCGGATATTACTGAGTTAGAAGCTTGGCGTGGTGAGTTGAAAGACGGCTTTAAGAAACAAGGTGTAAGCCTAACAATTTTGGCATTTATTGCAAAAGCTGTAGCACACTTGTTGAAAGAAGAGCCTTATTTCGCGGGTCACTTGGCAGATGATCAGAAATCTGTATTGCTCCGTAATGAAATCCATATGGGTATTGCTGTTGCAACTCCAGATGGTTTGACAGTGCCTGTACTACGTAATCCTGACCAAAAATCAATTAAGCAAATTGCTGTTGAATTGGGTGAGCTCAGTAAAAAAGCGCGTGATAAGAAATTAACACCGAAAGATTTACAAGGTGCTAACTTCACGATTACAAGCTTAGGTTCAATTGGCGGTACAGCATTTACCCCACTAGTTAACTGGCCACAAGTTGCAATTTTGGGTATTTCACCTGCAACGATGCAGCCTGTATGGAATGGTAAAGACTTTGATCCACGCTTAATGTTGCCGTTGTCATTGTCTTATGACCACCGCGTAATTAATGGTGCGGATGCAGCTCGCTTTACAAATAAACTTACGAAACTTCTTAAAGATATTCGTACTTTATTAATCTAATGCTTTGAAAGAACATACTAAACCTCGCTTCGGCGGGGGTTTGTTTTAATGTCTATTTGACTTAATTTTTAGGTTAATCTACAGATTAAGCAGGATTTATCGAGAGTGAGGAGAAATTTCTCGTTATTACATAAAGGAGAAATAGTAAATGTTAGGTTTTCTGAAAATTATGTTGCCCTTACTATTGATTGTGTTTTTATTGATGGGAATATGGGTCAGTATTTTACACTTCCCATGGGAATGGATGACTTATGTGGTGATGGGTTTTGAGGTGTTTGTTGCTACTTTGATTTTGCCCTTTGAATATCAGGCTGGAACGAGCAGTAGCCTTATTGGTTTTATTCATATAAGTGCTTATTTTGCAGTGATATTAGGTATTGCACGATTAGTCGTGTGGGCGTGGGTAAAATTTGTTACTTGAAAGTTTGAAAAATCGAGTGACTTGAATATAATAAACGCATACTTCATTGGGGAGTAGCCGCTATTCACAGCAAAGGTGAATAGGTGATGGTCAACATAATTGTTCAACAGAACATGGTCATCATAGCTTAAACGTCTCATCGTTTCTGAGTTGGCAAGACCTTTGATTTACCACTCTGCAATCATTTTATGATATTTGGCTAGCAGGAGGGGTAGGTCATAGGCATTTATGCTAGCCAGAGAACCGACATGCAAGAATTTCTGATTTCTACTTCGATTGTTGCCCTTGCTGAAATGGGCGATAAAACTCAATTGTTGGCACTTTTACTATCTGCGCGTTTCCGTAAGCCAATTCCTATTTTAATTGCGATTCTTTTAGCAACACTTATTAATCATGGTATTTCTGCTGTGCTTGGACAGTGGATTACCACAGTTCTAAGCCCTGAAATTTTAGTCTGGGTACTCGCTGTTGGTTTCATTGGTATGGCATTCTGGATGCTTATTCCGGATAAGCTCGATGATGAAACCGATAGTATTAATAAATGGCAAAAATTTGGTGTTTTTGGGGCAACCTTTATTTTATTTTTCTTAGCAGAAATTGGTGATAAAACCCAAATTGCGACAGTCGCTTTAGCTGCACGCTATGACAGTATTTTCTGGGTGATGCTAGGTACAACATTAGGTATGATGATTGCCAATGCACCAGCTGTATTTATTGGTAATAAATTAGCTGAACGTCTCTCTATCTCACTGATTCATAAAATTGGTGCAGCTATTTTCTTCATTGTAGGTGTTTCTACGCTAGTACAACATTATTTCTTCTAAGTTATTTTCAATTTGTATAAAAACGCATTCATGAAGAGTGCGTTTTTTTTTAAGCTTTGAAGAAGTTAAACTTTACGATATAGCTTATTTAAGAAAATGTTAGAGGATTACTCAATTTCTTGATGATTCATTTCTAGAATAAGAAAAGTAAAATCTATTTTAAAATATTATGAGAAATATCAATTAATTCATTGCAAGCATTTTAGAATCCCTTTATTTTAGTAGGGATATAAAAATATCTAATATTTAAAATTTTTTTGGGGAATTGTATGGGGTTTGAAAAAACAACATCACAGATATTATTTGATAATGGCGTACATAAATGTATTAGTTTTACCAGTTTGGTCAAAGGGGAAGGCATACAAGCCAATCAATTTTTAATTATTGATCATGAACGAGCAGCCGTTATTGACCCAGGTGGTGACTTGACCTACGTTCCATTGACGATGGAACTTAATAAATATACTCGTCTTAAAAATTTGGACTATGTAATCGCTTCACATCAGGACCCAGATATTATTACTTCAATGCCTCGTTGGCTGGTTTATACCGATGCTAAGGTGGTGGCCTCTAAATTGTGGGCACGATTTTTACCTCACTTAAATTCATCATTTATGAGTGAGCGTATGAAAGGAAATTGGGAAGATCGTCTGATTGAGCTACCAGATCGTGGTCAAGTGATTCAACTAGGCGAATCAAAGCTTGTCATGGTTCCGGCCCATTTCCTACATTCGGTAGGTAATTTTCAGTTTTATGATCCAGTTGCCAAGATTTTATTTTCTGGTGATATGGGGGCTTCTATTGTGGAGGATGCAAGTCAGCCTCTGAAAGATTTTGATGCCCATGTGATGAAAATGAAGGCTTTTCATCAGCGCTATATGTGCTCCAATAAAGTTATTCGTTTATGGGTCAACATGGTCCGTCAAATGGATATTGAGATGATTGTACCTCAGCATGGTACTCCATTTATTGGTAAAGAAATAATTAATCAGTTTTTAGACTGGATTGAGACCTTACCATGCGGCGTAGATTTAATGACTGAGCAAATTTTTAGCTGTCCGACATAAAAAGTTATCTTCAATATCTTGAGTCCAATTTGAAATTTTTTTAGGATTTTGCGCCATAGAAAAAATTTTTGATGACGAGAATTTGAATAAAAATGTTATCTCAAGTTGCGACTCCAGATGAGTGCCTACGCTGTGGGGCGTGTTGTGCACATTTTCGGGTTTCATTTTATTGGGCTGAGGCCGAGTTAATGGATGAACATCTCGTTGAACCTTTAACACCCGTTTATTCGTGTATGCGTGGAACCAATCAAGCTCAGCCACGATGTCAGGCTTTAACAGGTGAAATTGGTAAAGAGGTAGGTTGTTCTATTTATGCTGTGCGTAGTTCTACCTGTAAAGAAGTACAGATTGCAGATGAACAGTGTAATAAAGCACGCTTGGCGCACCAATTGATTCCTTTGATTGAGGTAAGCCCAGCAGATTCAGAAAATGATCATGATTATGATCAGGTGAGTTAAATATGAGCTAACACGATAATAAGTGAGAAATATTTAGAGTAGGTAAATATCTATTGCTGAAAAAGGCAAAGATAATATGAAAATTGCATTGAAATTTGTTTATAATAGCTCACGGAATTTACCAGTGAGATTGTTATGCTGACCATCGTTCAAGAAGCGCTAACCTTCGATGATGTCTTATTACTTCCTGCCTACTCTACTGTTCTCCCAAAAGATGTCTCTTTAAAGACACGTTTAACTCGCGGCATTCATTTAAATATCCCATTAGTTTCAGCTGCAATGGATACGGTGACTGAGTCACGTATGGCGATTGCAATGGCGCAAAATGGTGGTATCGGGATTTTGCACAAAAACATGGATATTGCTGCTCAAGCTGCAGAAGTACGCCGTGTGAAAAAATTCGAAGCGGGTATGGTGAAAGATCCAATCACTGTAACCCCAGAAACCACAGTACGTGAACTTATTGCAATTACCAGCGCTAATAACATTAGCGGTGTACCTGTTGTTAAAGACGGCAAGGTTGTTGGTATTGTGACAGGCCGTGATACACGTTTTGAAACTAACTTGGAACAACCTGTTAGCAACATCATGACAGGCCAAGATCGTTTGGTGACTGTGCGTGAAGGCGAGTCTAAAGAAAATATTCAAGCATTATTGCAAAAGCATCGTATTGAAAAAGTTTTGGTTGTTGGCGAAAACAACGAACTTAAAGGTTTAATTACGGTAACTGACTTCCGTAAAGCTGAGAGTTATCCAAATAGTTGTAAAGATGATCTTGGTCGTTTACGTGTTGGTGCTGCGGTAGGTACAGGCGTTGAAACACCAAGTCGTGTAGAAGCATTGGTTGAAGCTGGTGTTGACGTCATTGTTGTTGATACAGCACACGGCCACTCTGCTGGAGTTATTGAACGTGTACGTTGGGTAAAACAAAACTTCCCTCAAGTCCAAGTGATTGGCGGTAATATCGCAACTGGTGATGCGGCATTGGCATTATTAGATGCAGGTGCAGATGCTGTAAAAGTAGGTATTGGTCCTGGTTCTATCTGTACGACACGTATTGTGGCAGGTATTGGTATGCCGCAAATTTCTGCGATTGACAGCGTTGCTAATGCATTGAAAGATCAAATTCCTCTAATTGCAGATGGCGGTATCCGTTTCTCTGGCGATATGGCAAAAGCGATCGGTGCGGGTGCAAGCACAATCATGGTTGGTTCACTTCTAGCAGGTACAGAAGAAGCACCTGGTGAGGTTGAATTCTTCCAAGGCCGTTACTACAAAGCATATCGTGGTATGGGCTCATTAGGTGCAATGGCTGGAGCGACAGGTTCTGCTGACCGCTACTTCCAGGATTCAAAAGCAGGTGCTGAAAAGTTAGTACCAGAAGGAATTGAAGGTCGTGTTCCATATAAAGGCCCAATGGGTAACATCGTTCATCAAATGATGGGTGGTTTACGTTCATCTATGGGTTATACAGGTTCATCAGTGATTGAAGACCTTCGCCAAAATGCAAAATTTGTGAAAATTACTTCAGCGGGTATGTCTGAGTCACATGTTCATGATGTAACGATTACTAAAGAAGCTCCGAACTATCGTGTTGGTTAGATTTTAGTAACCAAATCAAATAAGAAAGCCGTCAGTACACTGACGGCTTTTTGTTTTTGGTGTAAAGTAAATCTGATGAAAATAGATATGGCAGAATAGCCATATATGAAATGAGCCACGGCTGAAGTGGCGTAAAATGAGATAAGCTATGAGTTATTTTGGAACGGATGGTATTCGTGGAAAATTTGGGCAAATGCCGATTACACCAGAGTTTGCTTTAAAACTCGGGTTCGCCGCAGGGAAGGTATTAAAACGAACGAGTCCAAAAAATAAACCGCTTGTGGTATTAGGAAAAGATACACGTTTATCTGGCTATATTTTAGAGTCTGCTTTGCAGGCGGGATTAAACGCTGCTGGCGTATATGTTCACTTACTTGGACCATTGCCGACACCGGCTATTGCACATCTTACCCGTGCCTTACATGCGCATGCAGGTATTGTTATTTCTGCATCACATAATCCTTATTTTGATAACGGAATTAAATTTTTCTCAAGTGAAGGTAAAAAATTACCAGATTCATTACAGGAAGAAATTAATAAAGAATTAGAAAAAGAGTTATTTATTGATGACACTGCGAACTTAGGTAAAAGTGTTCGTGTAAATGATGCAAATGGTCGTTACATTGAATTTTGTAAGTCTACATTTCCATATCACTTCGATTTAAATAATTTAAAAATTGTTGTGGATTGTGCACATGGTGCAGCTTATAGCGTTGGTCCATCAGTTTTCCGTGAGTTAGGTGCCAAAGTTGTTGCTCTGTACAACGAACCAGATGGTTTAAATATTAATGAAAACTGTGGTTCGACTCACCCAGAAAGTTTACAAAAAGCAGTAGTTGAGCAAGAAGCTGATCTAGGAATTGCCTTTGATGGCGATGCCGACCGTGTCGTGATGGTTGATAAGTTTGGGAACTTAATTGATGGTGACCACATCTTATATATTTTGGCGACTCAAGCGAAAAACAAGCCAGTAGGTATTGTTGGTACTGTTATGAGTAATATGGCGCTTGAAATTGCACTTGAAAAAGCAAACGTTGGCTTTGTTCGTGCAAAAGTTGGTGACCGCTATGTATTACAAGCATTAGATGAAAATGGATGGGTCACAGGTGGAGAACCATCTGGACATATTTTAACGTTAGATAAGAGCACAACAGGTGATGCGATTATTGCAGCACTTCAAGTGTTAACTGTAATGGTTGAGCAAAATAAAGCGCTCCATGAATTGGTTCAGGACTTTAAATTATTCCCACAAGTGCTTGTAAATATACGTTTAGAACAAATGCTTGATCCATACTCTATTCCAGCATTAGTGACTGAGTTCAATAAAGCAGAAGAACAGCTTAAAGGACGTGGACGTATTTTAGTTCGTAAGTCTGGAACTGAGCCAGTCATTCGTGTCATGGTTGAAGGTGATGACGAACAAGAAGTGAATGCTTTGGCTGAACATTTGGCAAATGCAGTCCGTTCACAAGCGCAAGTTGCATAAGGTGTATGGCATGAGTGATGTCATTAAAGACTTAAGCGAATTACGTTTAAGCTATGAACAAGGTGAATTGTACGAAACACAAGTCGCGAGTCATCCGCATGAACAATTCTTAGGTTGGTTTAATCATGCCTTAGCCGCCAACTTGCACGAACCATATGCGATGTCTTTAGCAACTGCGAGCGCTAGCGGTCGTCCGCATGTCAGAACTGTATTGTTACGCGGTGCGACAGAAGCAGGTTATGATTTTTATACCAACTATGACAGCCAGAAAGGGGCAGATTTGGCAGAAAATCCATATGCTGAACTGTTATTTTATTGGCCTAGTTTAGAGCGTCAGGTGCGAGTAGGTGGTTATGTCGTCAAAATTCCTGAACAGGAATCTACGGACTATTACCATAAGCGTCCACGTGATAGCCAGATTGCAGCTCATATCAGTACACCTCAAAGCGGTAAGATAGAAAGCCGAGAGTTGTTGCAACAGCGTTTTCTAGATTTGCAACAACAAGTTCAAAGCCGTGAAGTACTCGATAAGCCAGAGTTTTGGGGCGGATATCGTCTGCAACCGGACTATTATGAATTCTGGCAAGGACGACCAAATCGTTTACATGACCGCTTGAGTTATGAAAAAATCGACGGTCAATGGACATTGCACCGACTGATGCCTTAAATGACAAAAATACAAATTAAACAAAGACCTTTATTGACGCGCCCTGAACAGTTTCAGGGCGTGCCTCCGTTTATTGCCGAGATTTTGGCAAGACGTGGGGTGCAATCTGAACAAGAATTAGAGCTAAAACTTAAGAACCTGCTTGCTCCAGAGCTCAAAGGGTTGGACGCTGCTGTCGCATTAATGGACCAAGCCATCGATGAGCAGAAAAAAATAGTTATTGTAGGGGACTATGATGCTGATGGTGCAACTAGCACTGCTTTAATGATGCTCGTGCTTCGCGATATGGGAGCAAAAGTCGACTATCTGGTACCAGATCGTTTCAAATATGGTTATGGCCTTACTCCAGCCATTGCTGAGCTTGCTTATCAAACTTATAAACCCGATCTATTAATTACGGTAGATAATGGAATTTCCAGCCATGCTGGTGTTGATGCAGCACATGCCTTAGGCATGCAAGTAATTATTACCGATCATCATTTAACGACCAAAGAAACCCCGCTTGCTGAGGCGGTAGTAAACCCGAACCAATTAGGATGTGAGTTTCCAAGTAAGGCGCTTGCCGGTGTTGGCGTTGCTTTTTATGTACTTGCCAATTTGGCGAGTCTACGCAATAGACAAGGCAAAAGCACAAGTAAGGTGACTCAATATTTAGATTTAGTCGCTTTGGGAACTTATGCCGATGTTGCTGTTTTGGATTATAACAACCGTATTTTGGTTGATGCCGGTGTAAAACGTATTCAGCAACATCATTGTCGAGTAGGGATTTTAGCTTTACTCGATATTGCTGGTCGGGAAGCAACTTCAATACGTGCGCAAGACTTAGGTTTTGTGCTTGGACCACGCATTAATGCTGCTGGACGTATGGAGAGCATGCGCATTGGGATCGAGTGTTTATTAGCAGATTCGATGGAAACTGCTTATCCAATTGCTCAACAATTAAATCAGCTAAATATAGATCGCCGTCAAGTTGAAGGGGAGATGAAGCAACAAGCTTTATCGGCTTTAGATAATTTGCAGCTTTCACAGCAAGATATCCCAGCAGCGCTTGTTCTGTTTGAAGAAAACTGGCACCAAGGTGTCATCGGGATTGTCGCGGGGCGTTTGAAAGAGCAATTCCATCGGCCAACGATTGTTTTTGCACCCGATGAGGATGGCATTCATATTAAGGGCTCAGCACGTTCAATCGATGGTGTTCACATTCGAGATACTATTGAGCAAGTTGCTGAACAACATCCTGAGTTGGTCAGCCATTTTGGTGGACATGCTGCGGCAGCCGGCCTTACGATTCGTAAAGAAAACTTTGAAGCTTTTAAGACAGTATTTAATGATTGTGTCGCTGCGATGGATGAATCAATCTTTCAAGCGACATTATGGACTGATGGTGAGTTACCTGTCTCTGCTTTGCAGTTAGATACCTTGAACTGGATTGAGCAGTTAGGGCCATGGGGACAAAAATTTCCACTGCCTCAATTTGAGGGAAATTTTAAAGTTATCGATTTCCGTTGGCTCAAAGAGACACACCTGAAACTTAGACTAGCGATAGATCAATACAGTTTCGATGCGATTGCTTTTAACGCAGCAGGCCGCTTCGAGTTTGATCCAATGCGTGACCATGTACATTTAGTTTATGAAATAGACCGTAATGTTTTTAATGGCAATGTGAGCTTACAGCTACGAATTGTGCATTTAAATCAATAAAAAAAATCCGCTCAATTGAGCGGATTTTTTAAATCTAGGTAAGATTAGAAGCGGTATGCTGCACGAACACCATAAGTGTTGTCGTTATCACCGAAACCAATACGACCTTCAAGACTTACTTGCTGATTTAAGAATTTTTTAGCATTAATGCCCCATTCGTCTTTATCAGTTAAGTCATTGTTGTAGTAGTCCACACCTAAACTTAAAGTTTTATCGATGTAGTAGTCACCACGCACTTTATATTCGTCAAGGTCACCAAACGCACCATACGCTTCAAGGTTTACGTCATGTTGACCAACTTGAGTTACGTATTTCGCACGAACGGTAGGATCTGCGCCGTCTTTACCGTCTTTTTCGTCATAACCTTTAACACCCAAAGCAAGTAACAAACCTGGTGCTGGTAAGTAACCTACTTCAGCAGCATAAGTTGTAACTTTTTGGTCGTAGTTTGTGTTGTCGATTTCACGTTCATTTCTGCCTACATCACCGCTAAGGTAGAAGTCAGTGTTAGGAACATAGTATTCAACGCCTACGCCATATTGAGTATCTTTAGTACCGCTGTTATCGCCATAGTTAACGTGTGCGTTAACGTTGCTTGCACGGTTTAAGAATGCTGCTTCAGCAAGCGGTGCATTACGTGTTTGAACAGGGTTGAAATAATAAGTCCCATCAACACCAAATTTACTTACGCTGCTGCCGTTATCTGGATCAAGATAAGTGTAAGAACCACCAACTTCAGCTTGGTAAGCGTTTGCTGCGCCACTTACTGCAAGTGCAGATAAAAGAGCTGATGCAATTGCTAGTTTTTTCATGGAATCTCTCCCCTCTAAAAACGATTTTATAAATGTTTTGTTACAACTTTTAGTCTAGAGCAAAATCATTTACCGTCAATCTTGGGCAAGTAACCGGACTGTAACCATGTGCTTTTTCTGTAACTATATTTAATTTAAGATATTGATTTTAAAAAATAAAAACATAATGTTTTATTTTATTAAAATTGAGGAGATTTTGTGTAGAAATTCAAAAGTGCTGGAAAAGTACCCAATTTTGTATGGGGATGTTACGAATTAAGCTTAAAATCTTCTGAAAGAAAATTAAAAAATTTATAAATTGAAATGACAGTTATAAATTAAAGCAGGTTCGAAGATAACCATAGCTATGATAAAATATTCGATTGTTTATCTGTTTTTATGGGAACACTCGCGTGGAAATTAATCCTTATCTAAACCAATTGAAAGACTTAACTGATCGTAGCCAAACACTACGGGGGTATCTTTGACTACGATCTGAAAAAAGAACGTTTAGAAGAAGTTTTACGTGAGTTAGAAGACCCTGCGATCTGGAATGATCAAAACCGTGCTCAGGCAATGGCAAAAGAAAAGGGCGAACTAGAAAACGTTATTAACGTTTTAGATGGTTTATCTACACAGCTTGAAGATGCAAAAGCAATGCTGGATTTAGCTGTTGAAGCTGATGATGAAAGCTTGCTGGTAGATGTACAATCTGAGCTTGGCGCTGCCGAAGAAGAATTAGCAAAACTTGAATTCCGCCGTATGTTTAGCAACCCAATGGATCCGAATCCTTGCTATGTCGAGATTCAAGCAGGTTCAGGCGGTACAGAAGCACAAGATTGGGCTTCAATGTTATTACGTATGTATATGCGCTGGATTGAACGTCACGGTTTTAAAGCAGAACTTATGGAAGTATCTGATGGTGATGTAGCAGGTATCAAATCTGCAACGATTCGCGTTGAAGGTGAATATGCATATGGCTGGTTACGTACAGAATCTGGTGTACACCGTTTAGTGCGTAAGTCACCATTTGACAGTGGTAACCGCCGTCATACGTCATTCTCTGCGGTATTTATTTCACCAGAAGTTGATGACAATATCGAAATCGATATTAATCCTTCTGATGTTCGTACCGATACTTACCGTGCATCTGGTGCAGGTGGTCAGCACATTAACAAAACAGATTCAGCAGTTCGTTTGACGCACATTCCATCAGGTATTGTGGTTGCATGTCAGAACCAACGTTCACAACATGCGAACCGTGATCATGCATGGAAACAGTTACGTGCAAAATTGTATGAACTAGAAATGCAAAAACGTAATGAAGCAGCTCAAGCACTTGAAGACTCGAAGTCTGATATTGGTTGGGGTAGCCAAATTCGTTCTTATGTACTTGATGACTCTCGTATTAAGGACTTACGTACAGGTGTTGAAAACTCAAATACTGGTGCAGTTCTTGACGGTGATCTTGATCGCTTCATTGAAGCGAGTTTAAAGCAGGGGTTATAAGAGTCTTTTGAACTTTTAGTTCTTTAAACTCTTAAATTTTTAGCGATTAAAACGGCAAAGCAGTTCAGTGATCGGAAGTTAATCGGAAAAATACGATATGAATATCGAAAAAAATGGATATGAATATCGAAAAAATGCGATATTATGTTTTCGAAATGCTGAACAAAGCTTTGTTCGTTTAAAAGACGTGTTGAGCCTATGGATATTGATGCAATTAGCAAAGCCCTAGCCAATCCTCTTCGTCGGCAGATTCTGCAATGGTTAAAGGAACCTGCGCATTATTTACCGGTAGAAGAATGTGGTGGTAGTTTTGAAAAAGGGGTTTGCGCAGGTCATATTGAACGTTTGGGTAAAGTAGCTCAGTCTACAATGTCCAATCATTTGTCTGTATTACAGCAGGCTGGTCTCATTCAGGTCCAAAAATATGGACAATGGTCTTATTTTTCACGTAACGAAGCTTTGATTCAGCAATATATCGAACATTTAAAACAAACACTTTAAAACAAATAAAGTGTAAGTCGAGGCGATCATGGCTGAACTCAATACTCCCTTAACAGTTGGTGATTTTGAAATTAAAAATCGACTGGTAATGGCCCCATTAACACGTGCACGTAGTGGAGAAAGTCGTGTTCCAAACGACTTAATGGTGGAATATTATCAGCAACGTGCAAATGCTGGTCTCATTCTCACTGAAGCAACAGTGATTGGTTCAAAAACTGTGGGTTATGCAGACACCCCTGGACTATGGTCACAAGAGCAGGCACAAGCGTGGAATAAGATTATTGAAGCAGTTCATGCACAAGGTTCAAAAATTGTAGTTCAACTTTGGCATGTGGGTCGTATTTCCGATCCTGAACTCTTGGATGGTGATATTCCTGTTGCTCCAAGTGCAATTCAACCTGCGGGTGAAGTGAGTTTATTACGCCCTAAACGCCCATATGTAAAACCACGTGCGCTTTCGATTGAAGAAATTAAAGAAGTTGTTGCTCAATATAAACATTCAGCAGAACTAGCTAAAGCAGCAGGTTTTGATGGTGTTGAATTACATGCTGCAAATGGTTATTTAATTGACCAGTTCCTTCAAAGTAATACCAACCAACGTGATGATGAGTATGGCGGTCCAGTTGAAAACCGCGCCCGCTTGTTATTGGAAGTGGTTGATGCATTTATTGAGGTGTGGGGCGCTGGCCGAGTAGGTGTACATATTGCACCGCGTGGCGACTCTCATGATATGGGTGATGAAAATCCGCTAGCGACATTCGGTTATGTGGTTGAACAATTAAGTCAACGTAATGTTGCTTTCATTTTCTCTCGTGAATATGAAGCAGCCGATAGTATCGGTCCACAATTACGTCAAAAATTTAATGGCGTGTGGATTGCCAATGAAAACCTGACACCAGAGTCAGCAAAACGTATTTTGCGTGAAGGTCAGGCAGATGCTGTATCTTTTGGTAAGGCTTATATTGCTAACCCTGATCTATTACAACGTTTAGAGCAAGGTCTGCCATTAAATGAGCTTCAACCAACGACTTTATATGCTAAAGGCGCTGAAGGTTATACGGACTATCCTGCTTTAGAAGCTTCTTAAAATCATTATTTTATTTAGATTTACTATTTACTGAACTTGCTCTTTTGTGAGTTCAGTCAATGACTTTTCTTGTATATGGTAGAGTTTAGGTATCGAAACTCTGCCATTTTTTTTATCTATGTTATATTTTCCCCAGTTTTTAAATTTTGACTATTTGAGGCAAACCGCTTGGCGACCCCTTTTTGGTACAACACAGCACTCCATTTATTAAAACCGTTTTATCGTTGGCGGATAAAAAGACGTGCAGAAAGTCTGGAATTATATCATCAGGAATGTCTGGAACGATTTGGGCCGTTTGAAGATCCGAAAAATATAAAAGCCATCTGGTTTCATGCGGTTTCAGTTGGAGAAACCAATGCTGCGCAGCCACTTATTGAGCACTATCTCAAACTAGGCCAGCCAGTTTTAGTGACCAATACTACAAAAACTGGTCAGGCACGCGCTAAGTCACTTTTTTTAAAAGAGCCATATCTAGATTTATTCCAAGCAGTTTATTTGCCTGTAGATCAAAAGCCTCTTTTAAAACAATTCTTCGAATCATACAAACCGAGACTTTTAGCATTAGTTGAAACTGAGCTTTGGCCAAATTTAATTGATCAAGCCAAATTACAGCATGTACCATGTTTATTACTTAATGCTCGTTTATCTGAAAAGTCAGCAAAAGGCTATAGTAAAGTCTCAAGTTTAACTGCCGGTATGTTAAAGCAAATCGATTGGGTATTAGCACAAGATAGTGCAACCCGTCAGCGTTATGTCGAACTTGGTTTAGACGAGCATAAAAGTCAGGTTGTTGGAAATATTAAATTTGATATTCATGCACCTGAGGCTTTTATTAAGCAAGCTGCCCAATTGCATCAGCAGTGGTATTTGGAAAACCGTCAGGTTGTGACGATTGCCAGTACACATGCACCTGAAGAACAACAAATTTTAGAAGCACTTGCGCCTCATTTAAATTCAGACCGTGATTTGGTGTGTATTGTGGTGCCTCGTCATCCTGAACGTTTCGACGAAGTGTTTGAAATTTGCCAAAATTTAAATTTAGTTACGCATCGTAGAAGTATGGGACAGAGTATCCATGCGAGCACACAGGTTTATTTAGCCGACAGCATGGGGGAGCTTTGGTTATGGTATGCCTTAAGTCAGGTGTGCTTTGTAGGTGGTTCTTTAAATGAGCCGGGTGGCGGACATAATATTTTAGAACCGATGGTTTTAAATGTACCTACAGTGGTTGGACCCCGTTACTTTAACTTTCAAACGATTGTTGATGAATTTATTGATGAAAATGCTGTGCTTATCGCTCAAGATGCACAGCAGGTCGTTGATATCTGGCTAGCGTGTCTGGCAGAACCTGAGGCGACTGAACAGCTAGTGGCACAGGCGCATAAAGTATTGCATCGTAATCAAGGTTCATTACAAAAACATATTGGGGTGATTAATCGCTATCTGGCCGAAAAATCATGAATATTGTTTTACTAGAGCCTGAAGATGTTCAATCGGATACATGGTCTATCCATTCAAAACGTCAATTACAGCATTTACGTGAACATCTTGATATCACGGTCGGCCAGAACCTAAAAGTTGGTATTCGCAACGGCGTCCGTTATATCACTGAAATTGTTTCAATGAATGAGCACGAAGTCCGTATACGGCCTATTCGTGAAGAAGCAGTACCAGCAAAACTTCCGGTTCATTTAATTGTGGCTTTGCCACGGCCTAAAGTCTTACGTCGCCTAATTATGGACAGTGTGACTTTAGGTGTTGAAAAGATAAGCCTAATTCATAGTTATCGCGTTGATAAAAGCTATTGGCAAACGCCATTTTTACAGCAAATTGATCAATACGTTACGCTTGGACTTGAGCAAGCAGGCGACACAATTGTTCCTGAAATTCAAATGTATAAACGTTTTAAACCTTTTGTTGAAGACGTTTTGCCAACCCTAATTTCAGAAGAATCTCCTGCCTACGTGGCTCACCCTTATGCCGAGCAGAGTATGCCAATTAATATTAGCCATGCTTGTAGTGTAGTGGTCGGGCCGGAAGGGGGATTTATTCCCTATGAAGTTGATTTACTTATAAAAAACGGCTGCCAAGCGATGAGCTTAGGCAACCGTATTTTAAGAACCGAAACGTCTATTTCTTATATTTTAGGGCGTTTATTTAGCTGAGTTCTCAGCATTCAATGGCGAATGATTAGCGGCCATTTTTAATTCCTGAATAGGGTAAGGAATATTAATGCCATTTGCATTGAAGGCTTGTTTTACTTCAGCTTGAATAGTGCTTGTAGATGACGAAATATCTGTCTCAGTGGTATTAATCCACCAACGTACCGTAAGGTTAACCGAGAAGTCTGCTAGAGCTGTCACGTTAACCGAGAAAGCAGGTTGGCTGAGTACATTACGGTCATTATTGAGAATATCTAAAATAATTTGTTTCGCTTTTTGCTCATCGTCATCATAACCAATACCGACTACGAACTCACAGCGACGTTGTTGGTAAGCCGTATTTACCGTTAAAGCACTCGTATAAACGGTTGCATTTGGAATAACGATACGACGGCCATCCGGTGAGCGCAGGAACGTTGCACGAATCTGAATATCTTCTACAGTTCCTTCAAGTGAATTCACTACAATCGAATCGCCAATACGGAATGGCTCGCTCAATAAAATCAAAATACCTGAAAGCAGGTTTTGGAAAATATCTTTAAATGCAAAACCAATTGCGACCGAACCAATACCCAATGCACTCATGAGTTGGCCTGGCGTAAACCCTGGAATCATAATGACTAAAGCAATTAAGAAACCAAAGAATAAGATTGCTGTACTACCGACACGGTTTAAAACAAGAACCAAATTTTGGCGAGTATAAGAACGATTTTCTAAAGTTTTACGCACGAAGAATTTAAATAATTTGGTCAGTAGCCAAAAAATAATAAAAACGGTAATCGCAATACAGATATAAGGTACACGTTCCCAAAAACTATCTACGATTTTGTCGATAGTAGTATAGGCATCATGGTATTTCTCGGTATGTGCTAAAACCGTTTGTGTGGTTTTAGTACCTGCTTCTTGCAAAAGTTCGCCTGTATTTTTTGCAACATCCGTTAAGGATTTTTGTTCATCAGCCACGACAAGTCTCTAATTAAATAAATTCATGAAAGCCTTTTTAGCTTTCATCATAGTAGGAGATAAAATGTGCGCCTACTATAATGAGTTCATCTAAATAATAAAGTGTTTTTTAATTAAAAGTATTGCGTTCCTTTTTGTAAAATTTGTGTTGGGGTTTGGATAGTATCGGTACCAGAGAAGTAGTAAAAAAAGCCTGCGGTAGAAATAAGGCTAATTAAAATAGCGATTAAAATAAGCCAAGCCATCAGTTTCTCGATAAAGGTTGAAGGCCGAACAGGGCCATACTGATTTGGGCCTGCAGTACCAGAAGCAAGTAATAAATAGATCATAAAAAAGAACTGAACCACCGGAATAAATAACAACAGGCCCATCCAGCCACTTTTATTTAAATCGTGTAAGCGCCGAACGACCAGAATAATATTGAGGTAGATCAAAAATAGCCAAAAAGCCCATACTACTAAGGCACTTACGCCGGAAAGAGAGCTATAAAACTCAAAATTAAATAGATCGCTTGAAAGCTGAAAACTTCCAAGAAAGGAAGCTAAAATGAAATAACCTATAAGTGTAATTAAATAAATTAGGCCATATCCACCTAAATAACTCATGCGGTTAAAGCGACCATGAATTGAAAAAGGACTATCTTTAAACGGAAGCTCTGGTGGTCGTGAAGAGGGAGTTTCGGCAAACATCTTATTTTATTCCTGCACTGCTTCTAAAAGCTAAAATAAACTTTGTTGATGGTCAAAACCATCAAAACTTAAAAAAATTATAAAAGTAAAAGCTATAGACAAATGTTTTAAATCAACTTAATTTTATAAAAATGTTCACAATTTCGTATGTTTGAGTAAGTGGTTAATATATGACCAAAGTCGGATTGTTTTGACTTTGAGAGAGTCATCATACTGAAAAGGCATACAAATAAGATCCAGTAAAATAATAGCCACAGTCTCGAGATGGGATGCACAAGATCAAGGAAGTTGCGTATGAATGAGATCTATCCAGTACCAGAGGAATTTAAAAAAACAGCTCGTACTGTTGAAGCAGACTACTTTAAACGTTATCAACACTCTATCGAGAACCCAGATGAATTCTGGGCAGAGCAAGCTAAAATTGTCGATTGGATAAAGCCATTTACCCAAGTTAAAAATACCAGTTTTGACAAAGACAATTTCAAAATTGAGTGGTTTGCTGATGGTGAGTTGAACGTTTCAGCAAACTGTTTGGACAGGCATCTTAAAGAACATCCACATAACCCTGCCATTATTTGGGAAGGTGACCATCCTTCTCGTCATAAAATCGTTTCTTATAAAGAATTACACGATGAAGTCTGCCGCTTTGCCAACGTTTTGAAGAAATATGGCATTGGTAAAGGTGACCGCGTTGTGCTGTATATGCCAATGGTGACTGAGGCTGCAATTGCCATGTTAGCCTGTGCCCGTATTGGTGCAGTTCACTGTGTGGTATTTGGTGGCTTCTCGCCAGACTCTTTGGCAAGCCGTATTGAAGACAGCCAAGCTAAACTTGTAATTACCGCAGACTCAAGCCTACGTGCCGGTAAGCTGTTACCACTTAAAGAAAATGTCGATTTGGCTTTAGCATTGCCGGGTACCGAATGTGTTGAAAATGTGATTGTGGTTTACCGTAATGCAAACCCAATCGAAATGAAGCCAGGCCGTGATTTGTGGTATCACCTTATTATTATGGAGGTGGATGCTGACTGTCCTCCAGAACCAATGAAGGCAGAAGACCCTTTATTTATTCTTTATACCTCAGGCTCAACAGGTAAACCCAAAGGTGTGTTGCATACCACAGGCGGTTATCTGGTCTATGTAACCAGTACTTTCAAAGAAGTCTTCGATTTAAAACAAGACGATGTGTATTGGTGTACAGCCGATATTGGTTGGATTACAGGGCATAGTTATCTGATTTATGGTCCGTTGGCAAATGGTACGACCACCTTAATGTTCGAAGGTGTACCTCAATATCCAACATGGGCACGTCTTGGTCATGTGGTCGATAAACATAAAGTTTCTATCTTGTATACAGCGCCAACCGCGATTCGTGCCATGATGCGAGAAGGCGATTCGTATGTACGCGAAAGTAATCGTAGCAGTTTACGTTTACTCGGTTCGGTCGGTGAACCTATTAACCCTGAGGCTTGGAACTGGTACTACAACGTTGTTGGTGAAGGCCGCTGTCCGATTGTTGATACATGGTGGCAAACCGAAACAGGCGGTATTTTGATTGCTCCATTACCGGGTGCAACAGCATTAAAACCGGGTTCGGCAACGCGTCCGTTATTTGGTATTCAACCCGCAATTGTAGATGGCGAGGGCAATGAGCTAGAAGGTGCCGCTGAAGGTAATCTAGTCATTAAAGATTCATGGCCGGGTCAGATGCGTACCATTTGGGGCGATCCTGATCGCTTTATCGAGGCGTACTTCTCAACCTTTAAAAATACTTATTTTACAGGTGATGGTGCTCGCCGTGATCAAGATGGTTATTACTGGATTACAGGTCGTGTTGACGATGTCTTAAACGTTTCAGGTCACCGTTTAGGTACGGCTGAAATTGAAAGTGCTCTTGTTTCACATGAATCGGTGGCAGAAGCTGCGGTGGTGGGTATGCCGCATGATATTAAAGGGCAAGGTATTTGTACTTTTGTGACCTTACAGGCGGGTGTTCCAGAGTCGGAAGAACTGCGTAAAGAGTTAATTAACTGGGTACGTAAAGTGCTTGGTCCAGTGGCTTCACCCGATGCACTGCATTGGGCACCAGCATTACCGAAAACGCGTTCTGGTAAAATCATGCGCCGTATTTTAAGAAAGATTGCGGCCAATGAGCTGGATAGTTTAGGTGACACTTCAACTTTGGCTGAACCTGCTGTAGTAGATCAGTTAATTGCAACGGTTTATCCTGATAAGCAAAAATAATCTCTAAGAAAAGCCCCATTTGGGGCTTTTCTATTGAGCTCGATTAAGAGCTTGCTAAAAAGTCAGCAGTATTTTGTACATTCGCGAATGTACTCAGCGCAGTTAAAAAAGCTGTTTGTACGTCTTCTGCTTTTGCAGTCTTCCCAGCATAGCTTAAATCACGAGTTGCCGTTGCATCTGCAATTAAGATGGGTTGATAGCCCAGTTCTTTGGCTGCGCGTGTGCCTGAATCAATACACATATGAGTCATCATGCCTGTAATCACGAGTTGCTCAATTTGATGTGCTTTTAAACGTTCATCTAAATTGGTTTCTAAAAAACTGTTTGGATAGTGCTTTGTTACGATTAATGAATCACTACCGACACTAAGTTCAGGATGAAGTAAAACCCCATCTGTATTTTCTTGGAAGAAACTCGCTTGTGGTGGGTTAATATGTTGCACATAAATAATCGGTAAATTTTTCTCGTTAAAATATTGTTCAAGCTGCTTTATTTTATCGAGCGCTTGATCTGGCCCAACCAATTCCATTTTGCCATTTTTAAAATAATCATTTTGAACATCGATAACTAACAGTGCTTGTTTCATGAGAACACTCTTGTTCATATAAGATAAAACAAGGTTATTCTCTGTCAGTAAAATCGGCTATAGTCAGATGAAAGCATTACCGCCAGTTTTCTTTCGCCATGAAAAATGAATATTGAATTAGACCCGATTGATCTAAAAATTATTGCATTGCTTAAACAGGATTCTCGTCTGACAAATAAAGAAATCGGGCAGCGTGTTCACCGGACGGGGCAGGCAGTGGGTGCTCGAATTGCTCAGTTAATGGATGCTGGTGTCATCAAAAATTATACGATTGCCGTGCAATATTCGTATAAACAATTTATTCATTTACATTTAAATGAACAACGCGCTTTTGAAGAAATTGAAAATTTAGTGAAGCAATACGAACAAATCGATGAATGCTTTAAAGTCATGGGCAATGCTTGTTATATGATTGTCAGTCATTTTGAACCTGCAGCATTAAATGAATTTATTGAGGTTCTTTCAAAATGGTGCCGATATTCGGTTGAAACAGTCGTTCGAGAAGTTGAGAAACCTTAAAAAATAAAAGCTCCAAGCCGAGTCTTGGAGCCAATAAAACTTTATTTTAATTTGTTGTTTTTATTATCTTGCGCTGTTTTAACTGGAGTTTTTTAGGCTGATTTCGCTTGGATTTCTACCTCCTTTTCCTGTTGAAGTTCTAACTGACGAACGAGCGGCAGCACTTTTTCTCCGAAATATTCCACCTCTTCAATAAAGTGTAAGAATCCGGAAAGTACCAAATCGACACCTACATTTTTAAGCGCCACAATACGCTCTGCAATTTGCTGAGGTGTACCAATTAAATTGGTTTTAAAGCCATCGTTGTATTGCACTAAATCTTCAAAAGTTGATTTTGCCCAGTTACCTTGTTGCTCTGGAGAAGCTGCACCTGCTTCACGAGTTGCATCGCCAAAGGCATTTACGGCTTCAGTGTTGGCTTTATCAATAATTTCTTGCAGTACCGCTTTTGCTTCTTCTTCGGTATCTCTAGCAATAATGAAAGCGTTCACCCCAATTTTAACTTGATGGTTATTGGCTTTTGCTTTGGTACGAATGTCTTCTACTTGTTTTTGAATTTCTTCGACGGTATTGCCGTTAGTGAAATACCAGTCAGAAACGCGAGAAGCCATATCACGTGCAGCACGTGAGCTACCACCTTGGAAAATTTCAATATAAGGCTTTTGCAAAGGTTTCGGTTTAAGCGTGTAGTTTTGGAACTGGTAGTATTTACCATCGAAACTATAGTTGTCGGTGGTCCAGATGCCTTTTAGCGTGCGAATAAATTCTTCGGAGCGGACATAACGTTCATCATGCTCAGGCCACTCTTCACCAATCGCATCAAACTCGCCTCTGAACCAGCCACTCACCACGTTAATTGCAATACGGCCTTGAGTTAAATAGTCAATTGTAGCCAGCTGTTTAGCCGCAAGTGCCGGTTTCCAAGGGCCGGGCAGAATAGCTGCAATCACTTTAAGTTTCTCAGTTTTTGCCAGTAATGCATGACTGAAACTCACAGATTCATGCTGGTTTTCTGCCCCATAGCCCGCCGTAAAACGAATTTGAGTGAGCGCATATTCAAAACCATTGTTTTCGGCTGCCTGTGCAAGTCGAACATTGTAGTCATAACTCCAGTCTGTACGCTGTTCGATGTTACTTACGACAAGGCCACCGCTTACATTTGGTACCCAATAAGCAAATTTAATCGGTTGTTGTAATTGCGTCATGGTGCGCTCTCCCCATTCGTTATTTTTATTTAGCCATGTTGAACTTAGGCAACATGCGTTAATGATTTGCCAGACTTGTGATGCAAACGAGACTCTGCTGCATCAAGGTTTGGTACAGCCGCTGAAGGTAATACTTCTTCTTGCTCAATTTGCTTGTTAATACCTAGCTCTTGATTCGCTTGCTGGGTCTTAGATTTGATCACCTCGGCACGTTTACCTTTTGCTGGCGCCCATTCTAAAATTGGTAATGCACGAGCTACTGCTAGGGTGATACGGTCAGCTAATTGCTCACTTTTCACTGTATATTCAGGGGTAAAGTCACGATCTGTCGCGTATACGCCAATTGGTAAAGTTTGCGCTTGGAAGAAGCTAAACAATGGGCGGAGTTGGTGCTCGAGTACTAGTGCATGACGATCACTACCGCCTGATGCAGCTAAAAGTACAGGCACATCAACTAATGCAGTTTGTTCAACAAAGTCGAAAAAGTGTTTGAAAAGACCTGTGAAAGAAGCACGATAGACAGGTGTACCAACAATTAAGGCATCTGCTGCTTCAACTGCTGCAAGGTCATCTTGTACACGCTGTGGAAGTTGGTTGCGATAAAATGCACCGCCTAATAATGGTCCAATTTCACTTAATTTAATAAAGTGAACTTTAATATCAATTGCTTCAGATAACTCATCAAGAATGGCCTGAACCAGACTTTCGGTTTTAGATGGCGTATTCAAACCACCAGAAACGGCAACAATATTTAAAGGTTTTGATGATGCGATACCAGTCATGATTTGGTTCCTAAGCCTAAAAAACAACATTGGACTTATTAATCAACAATGACGGCAAACTGTAAAATAACGAAATTGGTCAACCTTATCAGTTTTAAATATAAAACCTAAATAGTTGATTTTTATACTTTGTAATTTGTTTAAGTTGCTGTTTTTATTTCATATAATTATAGGTGATATATTTTTTATAATAAAAAGTAAGCTTATATAAAAAACAGATTAATTTTGATTAAAAGGTAAAAACATCTAAAAATTGAGGCTAAGTTCAGCATTTATCAACATTTTGCATAAAAATGGATAAGATGAGCATATCTTTCATCTAAATAGTAGGGTTACAATAGGCCATACTTATGCTCAAGATTACTTTAATCGCTTATGAATATTTTAATCGTTGATGATCATCCTTTGTTTCGTCATGCTTTAATTCAAGCAGTACGTTATAGCCTGCCACAGGCACAAATTCATGAAACAGCTTCGGTTGATGAGTTTTATGAGCGTTTGGAAAATGGGGCAGAACCTGATCTGGTATTACTCGATTTAAATTTACCGGGTGCTTCAGGCTTTTCGGCTCTGGTCTATGTAAGAGCACAATATCCAGCTATTCCTATTATTGTGGTTTCTGCACACGAAGAAGCTTCAATTATTCAACGTGCAATTGCACATGGTGCAATGGGTTATATTCCTAAATCGGCTCATCCAAGTCATATTGGTGAAGCGATTCGTCAAGTTCTAGATGGCGAAATCTGGTTACCACCAAACCTACCATCAAATATTAATCTTGACCCGCGAGCGGCAGATGAAACTGCTTTGGCTGAACGTATTCAGTCTTTAACGCCTCAGCAATTCCGTGTTTTGATGATGGTTGCAGAAGGTCTGTTAAATAAACAAATCGCTTATGAGCTTGATGTTTCAGAAGCCACCATTAAAGCGCATGTAACTGCCATTTTTAGAAAATTAGGTGTGCAAAATCGTACTCAGGCTGTATTGGCAATTAGTGCATTAAATATTGAAGATAAGAAAATCTAAAAATAAAAAAAGACCTCAATTGAGGTCTTTTTTATATGTTCCACTTAGGCAAGGCAATCTTGCTTTGGTGTTAGGCTGTCGCAGTACAGTGGGTTAAGCGCACATTGCAAATCATCAATTTGTTCTTGAGTCACATAGCCTTTGCTTTTTAAATATTCAGCCACACGGTCATCACGCAAGCTTAAGAAAGCTGCATCATAAACACCTAAATCAACGAACAGAGCAGCAGTTTCCAGACTGTTGAAGCGATCAAGGAAAATGTCATTGCCATACATTAAGAAGATATGGTCAAGTTTTGCTTTTTCATCTACATGCAAACGTTCAGCAAGTTGATGCGGAGGTGTCTTAATAAAGAGCAAGTCAGAAAGCTCATCAAACTGAGTCATATCTAAATGATTTTCTCCAAGTTTGACATGGCCAAGCCAAGCTTTGAAAACCAGAACAGCGCCGCCACGGAGTAGCATGCTCCAGATTTGATGGCGTGTGTCGTGATCAAGATTTTCACTCTCAGCAGTAAGGACTTTTAAGAAGTTTTCTTCTTGTTGCGCTAACTTGTCGAATAAGCCCAAGCCTTGTGGATGATAAGCAGCAGGTGCAAATACATCAAAATTTAGATCGTGAAATACATTAAGCGCGAGTGGGACTGCACACTGATAAATTGTGTTATGTGCTTTCATATGTGCTTCGCTTAGCTTGCTATGTGGGAAAATACTCTGCCAATCTAATTCTGGAAGTAAGGCATTGGCACTGTATTGACGATAAAATTGTTGAGATGAAAGTTGCCCTTGCGGGTTGTTATCCGAAATATTCATGGCAGTGGTCCTTTGCGTTAATTCATGAGCAGGGGGTGCGATAAGGCAAAATAAATTTTCAGACAAATAAAATGCGTTTTGAATATTTATGTGTCATGCAGAAAGCAAGTAGAATACGACTAAAGTCGTATATGGTGGTTTTTAGTAAATAAATGATTATAAAAACAATGGTTTATTAAATTGTAACTAGGTGTACACGTGTTCACTTACAAAAAAGGTGGGCTTTGCCATAGAAAAAGAGTCTTTGGAAATTTTGGTCAATAATTTATTGGGTAAAAGTAGACTTTTTGAGCAGTTCTGCCTATTGGCTTAAATTTAGCCAAACGTTTTTGCCAAGAATCGCTCCCAAACCTATAAAAGGTTGAGGAGCGAAAAAAGATTAGTCTGCTGTGCTGGCAATTTTAAGCCCAGATAACCAAGCTCTTAATGAGGCAGGTTTAAGCGGTTTTTTAAGTAAAACAATATTTAGCTCTTTGAGTTGCTGCGGTAATTCTGGGTGAGAGTCTGCTGTAATTAAAGCAACTGGAACATCTTCTTGACGATTTTGATTAATAAAATCAACGCCTAGCTGGTTGTTATTCAAGTGTTGGTCAATGAGCCAAACCTGAATATTTTCTTTTTGAATAATTTCTAAAGCCTGCTCAGGTTCGGTAGCTTTGAACACCTGATAACCCCATCGGCCTAATAAACTACTCATACCCTCTAAAATGGTTTCGTCATTGTCTAAGCACAAAATACGGTACGCTTTAGTTTTTAAAGGCACTGCTTGTACAGTCGGAGTTGCAACTTTTGGTGGCTCGACAATAGGCACTTCAATCATAAAGCATGAGCCTTTGCCCAACTCTGAGTACACATGAACAGGGTAATTGAGCAAACCTGTCATACGTTGGACGATGGCAAGTCCTAACCCTAAACCTTGTTCACCCCAAGGTGATAAATGCCCACAACGTTCAAATTCTTGGAAAAGCTTAATTCGTTGTTCTTCAGCAATACCTGGTCCGGTATCCCAAACGCCAATTCGAATATGATTCGGCTGTTGTGCGGAACGGAGTACACCAACCACCACTCGACCTTTGGCGGTATAGCGTAAAGCATTGCTGACAAAGTTTTGAATAATACGACGAATCCACTGTGGGTCGGTATCAATCCAGAATGACACATCATGAACTTTTAGTGAGATATTTCGCTGAGCAGCGATCGACTTAAACTGTAGTTCGAGATCGCTTAATAAATCGTGTAGAGGATAAGGCTGTCTTTTCGGTTGAATACTGCCGCCTTCTAAACGAGCGATATCGAGTAGGGCAGACAGCATACTTTCGGCACCATAGAGTGCTCGGTCAAGTTGTTGTAAGGTTTGGCGGTCTTCTTCTGTCGAAATACTTTGCTCAAGCACAGTACTAAACAGACGAGCCGCATGCATAGGTTGCAATAAGTCGTGACTTGCCGCGGCAATAAATCGGCTCTTAGACATATTGGCCATATCAGCTTGTTCACGTGCAAGCTGTTGTTCTGTTAAGGCATCGGCAAGCTGTTGAGTTCGATCTTTTACACGAGCTTCCAGTACGGCCTCGTTCGCACGGAAAGCGGTAATGTCAGCAAATGTCGTCACAAAGCCACCCCCAGAAATAGGGTTGCCTCGCATTTGAATCACACGACCATCTTTACGAATACGTTCAAATTCGTGGGCGCTTCCGACTTTCATCCAGTGAAGACGTTTGCGTACATGCTCTTCGACTGAACCGGGACCGCATTCGCCACGTTCAGCGTTATAACGAATCAGGTCGGCAATTGGGCAGCCGACATAAACTAAGTCTTTTGGATAGCCAAACAATTTTAAATATTGATTGTTCCATGCGACCAGACACATATTTTTATCAACCACACTTACCCCTTGGGTCATGTGGTCAATCATGGTCATGAGCAGGTTCTGATTAAAACGTTGCCACTGCGAGGCTTGGTCTAAAATATTAGCGACTTGACCCAAAGCGAGACCGTTATTAATCATTGCTGTAGTCAGCAATGTACGTGCAGAAGCGGCACCAATAATACCTGCCAGATATTGCTCGGTAAAACGCCACCACATGCCGTTGGCAATACTATTCGGGTTAAGGGTGAGGTGGTTTTGCTCACAAAAGTTTTCGAACGCTTGTGTAGTGGGTTGCTCACCCGTAATTCTTTTGGCTAAGGCAAATAAATCACCTACTTTTAAGCGAGCCGCGTCATGGGGGAGGTAGGTTAAATCGGTAGATGTATGTGGTGAAGGTAGAGGCTTGGTTTCATAATAGAAAAAGCTTTCTGCCTGAATTTGTTCGGCCACACTTGGTCGGTAAAGCTTAGAAATCCAGATATATAAAAGAATATTTAAACCGAGCGACCAAATCACTCCGTGTGTTAAAGGTGCAAATGACTCAAAACCAAATAGAGACTCTGGACGTAAGGCATTAATGCCAAAAGGACCAAAAAGCAAAATACTTTGAGCAGCATCCTGATAGGCTTCAGGCAAGCTACGTAAAATCGTTGGAAATAGTAAAGTATAACTCCACATTAAAAATCCAATGATGAGTCCTGCATAAACACCTTGGCGGCTTCCACCTCGCCAATACAACCCCCCAATAAGTGCAGGTGCAAATTGAGCTACCGCACTAAACGCTAATAATCCAAATACTGAAAGTTGGTTAATATCATTAAAGAAGTGGAAAAATAAAAAGCCAAGTAGCATCACCGCAACAATACTGATACGACGGCTAAATTTAAGAACTTTAGGTAAATGTTTATCATGACGCGACAGCAATTTAAAACGCCATAAGGCAGGCATAATCAAGTCGTTACTGAGCATGATAGACAATGCAACTGATGAAACCAGTAACATACCTGTCGAAGCTGAAAAGCCACCTAAAAAGGCTAGTAAAGCGAGCCATTCTTGGTTGTAACTTAACGGCAGTGACAGTACAGCCACATCGGGTACAGTTAGGAATTTCGGTGCGGCATGCAAAGCCCAGCTTGCGATTGGGATAATAGCTAAAATAGTTAAAATGAGATAAACCGCGAACCATTTACGGGCACCGCGAATATGCTTTTCATCGCGTAGCTCGACTACCGCCACGTGGAACTGGCGTGGTAAACAAATAATAGCTAAGCCTGCCAGTAAAGTTTGAATCCAGAAAGTTTCAGGTACACCAAAGAGCTGAACCTCCTGAAAAGTCTGGTTTACATCAGAGGTCATTTGGCTGAGGTTAGCTGGTGATTCAAAAATAAAAAATAAAGCAACGCAAAGTAAGGCAAATAACTTCACAAATGACTCAAATGCAACTGCAAGCATGAGGCCGCCGTGCTGTTCCGTGTTTGCGATCTGTCTGGTGCCAAAGATCATGGCTAAAATCGCAAGCACACTGGTGAGCAATAACACACTGTTGGTCGTTGTATGAATATGCGAGCTTTGCTCCATAATGACCGAGGTACTTAAAGCGATTGCACGGAGCTGTAACGCGAGGTAGGGGATAATCGCGATAACGGCAAGAATAGTGACTAGAGAGGCCAGCACACCACTTTTACCATAGCGCGCTGCGACGAAGTCAGCGATTGATGAAATCGCATGATGCTGACGTACTCGACCTAAACGCCGCCAGATGTCGTAACCAAACCAGACAAATAGCAGTGGGCCTAAATAAATAGGCAAGAAAATGACGCCTTCACGTACGGCTGCACCGGTTGCCCCATAAAATGTCCATGATGAGCAATAGACACCTAAAGTTAAACTAAATAAAAACATGCGGCCACGTGTGCCAAGACGACTGGCATGCTTCTCACCAAAAAAAGCACAGACAAATAAAAGCGCAATATAAAGAGTGAGCACCCCAATAATCAGCCAGCTGTTCATATGACCTACATAAGTGAAACCGTGTGTCTATCATAACCTATGCCGATACAAAGCTATAAATTGATTAAATTTTAACGACCAAAGTCTAAGTTACGACTTAGAGGTAATCTTGCTAACTTTAATAATGAAAAAATACATTAAAAAAAAGTGACCAAGGTTGGGCACTATGTAAGGAGTTTGGTTATGGATCAAAGCCAAGTGGAACAGATTCTACGCAATCCAAAGTTTCAAAAAATGGTCAAGACAAAAAGTGCATTAAGTTGGACCCTCACCATCATCATGTTAATCCTCTACGTGGGCTTTATGCTACTTGTAGGCTACAACAAAGAATTTTTGATGAGTTCATTTAGTGGCGGTGTAACTACATGGGGGATTCCTCTTGGAATAGGAATTATCATTTTATCTTTCGTACTTTGTGGCGTGTATTCCTACATCGCGAATAACACCCTTGATCAGTTGAGTGAAGAAGCGTTGAAGGAAGTCGAGGCCATCACGCACGAGAAAGGATTACACTAATATGAAATGGAATTCATTAAAAGCGAAAGCCTTATTGGCGGTAGCATCGCTATATTCAACAGTTGCTATGGCAGGCCCGGATTTAGGTGAAGCTGAGCAGCAAGCAACCAACTGGCATGCCATCATCATGTTTGTCATCTTTGTTGGTTTTACATTGTTTATTACTAAATGGGCTGCAAAACAAACTCAATCAGCACAAGATTTCTATACGGCTGGTGGCGGAATTAGTGGTTTCCAAAATGGTTTGGCAATTGCGGGTGACTTTATGTCAGCGGCGTCATTCCTTGGTATTTCTGCAATGGTGTTTAGCTCTGGTTTTGATGGCTTACTTTATTCTCTGGGGTTCATGGTCGGTTGGCCAATCGTTTTATTCTTGGTAGCAGAGCGTTTACGTAACCTCGGTAAATATAACCTTTCCGACGTAGTGTCATTCCGTCTTGAAGAAAAACCAGTTCGTACTTTAGCTGCTTTTAGCTCACTTGTAGTTGTTGCATTTTATTTAATTGCGCAAATGGTGGGTGCAGGTCAGCTGATTAAATTGCTATTTGGTTTGAACTACAATATTGCTGTAGTCATCGTTGGTCTATTAATGATGGCATACGTAATTTTTGGTGGCATGTTGGCAACCACATGGGTACAAATCATTAAAGCGGTCATGTTACTGAGCGGTGCAACCTTTATGGCATTTATGGTCATGAAAGCTGTAGGTTTCAGTTTCAGCAATATGTTCACCCAATCTATTGAAGTGTTCAGTAAAGTCCATAACATAAGCCTTGCCGACGCTGCAAAAATTATGGGTCCTGGTAAACTTGCTGCAAACCCAATTGATGCTTTATCTCTTGGTTTAGCACTCATGTTTGGTACAGCGGGTCTTCCACACATTCTTATGCGTTTCTTCACTGTAAAAGACGCAAAAGAAGCACGTAAATCTGTAGTCGTTGCAACAGGTTTTATTGGTTACTTCTACCTTTTAACTTTCATTATTGGTTTCGGTGCGATCCTTTTTGTATCAAACAACCCGCAATTCCTTGATGTTGCGAAAATGGCAATGACAGGAAAGCTTGAGCTGGTTGGCGGTAACAACATGGCAGCTGTGCATTTAAGTGACGCTTTAGGCGGTGACTTGTTCATGGGCTTCATTTCAGCAGTAGCGTTCGCAACGATTCTTGCTGTTGTTGCTGGTTTAACACTTTCAGGTGCATCTGCAATTTCACACGACTTATACGCTAACGTATTTAAAAAGGGTCAAACGACTCCAGCTTCTGAACTTCGTATGTCAAAAATCGCGACGCTTGGTTTAGCAGTTTTTGCCATGATCTTGGGTATTTTGTTTGAAAAGCAAAACGTAGCATTCATGGTAGGTTTAGCGTTCTCTGTAGCTTGTTGTGCGAACTTCCCGGTACTTGTTCTTTCAATGTTCTGGAAGGGTTTAACCACACGTGGCGCTGTGATTGGTGGGGTGGTTGGTTTGGTAACAGCTGTTGTACTGATCATCTTATCTAAAGCGGTATGGGTTGATACTTTAAAAATCTCAGATACACCAATTAACCCGTTCAATGGTCCTGCATTGTTTGCGATGCCATTGTCGTTCCTTTGCTGTTGGTTCTTCTCAGTGACTGATAACTCAGCACGTGCGAAAAAAGAACGTGCTGCTTTCGACGCACAATATGTACGTTCAATGACAGGTATTGGTGCTTCTGGTGCATCAGACCACTAATCAGAATGTATTAAACATGTCATAAAAAGCCCTACGGGGCTTTTTTTGTTTTTCTCCTAAAGGTTATTGAAAAGAAGCTCCTTAATAAAGAACAACTTGTTTATCCTATTTTTTGTACAGTATGATTTTCTATAATTCAAAACATAATGAAAAAATGGAAAATAATTAAATGCGATCTATTATCGAGTTCTGGGCGAGCTTTCGATTATTGCCTTCTGCATGGTTGCTGTTTGTGCAATTCATTTTACTTATTCTGGCTATGCTGACTTTTGATAATGAGGTTTATAGAACCTTAACTTGGGCATTAGGAGTACTTGCTTTACTCATTATTGCTAAAGTGATTCGTCAAACACCTATGTTTACCTTTTTAGGACTTACCTTTGTAAGTGGCGCAATTATATCGTCAGTGTTTATTTTATTAGGCTACAGCAATTTAACCATCCAGATTTTTGCTCACAGCTGTGAAGCTTTAGCTTACTTCTCGGCAGCTTATGGGTTATTTCGTTATATGTTTGCTGACCGATATTTGACACGAGATGAGCTGTTTGCAGCAGCAGCTGTTTTTACCTTAATTGCTTGGGGATTTGCTTTTTTATACAACATTTGTCAGTTGTTAATTCCAAATAGCTTCCAAAATCCAAACCATATTTATCACTTACAAACTTGGCTAGATTTATTATTTTTAAGCTTTAGTTTGCAGTCAGCGACAGGGTTGTCTGACCTCATGCCCCTTAGTCCACCAGCACGTGTTCTAGCGATGTTACAAATGTTTTGTGGTGTTATGTACTTGGCATTAATTGTTACGCGTTTGATCGCTTTACAGTATATTTCACACGCCCCTAAAAAGAATTCTGATAAATAAAGAAGGAGGTGTTTTAATTTATTTACACCTTTGTAACTGCAATATTAATTAAGTTTGTTTACAGTATGATCGGCTTTCTCTATTGAAAGATATAACTTTGTTCATTCCTGAATGTCTTTATTGGCTTCATGCCTGTCACTTTTCATTAAAATAACATGGAGGATTTATGCCTTCCAAACAAACGAGTTGGTTCGCAAATGTTAATCCCAATGTCTTTTTGGGTACGGTCATTATTATTGCTTTGTTCCTAGCAGTTGTCGTGATCGCTCCGAGTTCTTTTGAACTTTTAACGCAACAGTTAAAGCAGTGGATCACCGATTCATTTAGCTGGTTCTATGTTCTATCAGTTGCATTCTTTCTTATTTTACTCATTTATATTGCCTGTTCTGCGATAGGTCGGATTAAATTAGGTCCTGACCATAGCCAGCCCGAATATAGTAACGGTTCATGGTTTGCCATGCTGTTTACTGCCGGTATGGGTATCGGCTTAATGTTCTTCGGTGTTGCTGAACCTGTCATGCACTATGTCAATCCACCAAGTGGAGATGCGCAGACAATTGATGCAGCTCAGCAAGCTCTACGTGTGACTTTTTTCCACTGGGGCTTACACGCATGGGCAATTTATGCTGTGGTCGGTTTAGCATTAGCTTATTTTGCTTATCGTCATAATTTACCGTTAAAGACCCGCTCAGCCCTTTACCCGCTCATTGGTAAAAAGATTTATGGGCCGTGGGGCGACAGTATCGATATATTTGCGACCATTGGTACGGTATTTGGTGTAGCGACTTCTCTGGGATTTGGTGTTACCCAAATTAACTCTGGTTTACATTATTTATTTGGTGTCGAGCAAAGTACCAATATTCAAGTTCTACTTATTATTTTTGTGAGTATTTTAGCCTCATTATCTGTGTTCTTAGGTTTAGATAAAGGGGTTAAACGCTTATCAGAGCTAAACTTAGTCTTAGCTTTAATATTATTAGTATTTGTTTTTATCGCTGGCCCTAGTATTTATTTACTTCAGACCACTATTCAAAATACTGGGCAATATATATCTAACCTTTTCACCATGACATTCAATTTATATGCTTATCAGCCAAATGGATGGATTGGGGGATGGACCATTTTATATTGGGCTTGGTGGATTTCATGGTCACCATTTGTGGGTATGTTTATCGCAAGGGTTTCCCGTGGTCGTACCATTCGAGAGTTTATTGTAGGTGTTCTTCTTATTCCGACAGGCTTTACCATCATTTGGATGGGCTTTTTAGGAAATGCCGCTTTATTTAGCATTATTCATGAACATCAAACCACTCTCATTCAGGCTGTCCAGCAAGACTCGTCAGTTGCTCTATTTGAGTTTTTAGGACACTTGCCATGGTCAGGTGTCATGAATATTCTGGCGACTATTTTGGTGGTTTTATTTTTTGTGACTTCAGCGGACTCAGGAGCACTCGTTACTGACTACTTAACAGCAAAAACTGAAAATTCACCAACTTGGCAGCGTCTGTTCTGGACAGTATTGATGGCAGTGCTGGCTATTATTTTACTCTTGGTTGGCGGTCTTGCTGCACTCCAGTCTTCAATTATTATGAGTGCGTTGCCGTTTACTGTAGTCATGCTCTTGATGAGTTGGGGGTTAATAAAAGCTTTGCATCTTGATGTCACGAAAATGCAAGCAATTCAGGAAGCTCGTATTACCCCACGTGCCATTCATAACCCGAGAAGTTGGCAACAACGATTAGGTTTGATCATGCATTAACCTCATAGTGAAGAAGAGGTGAAGCAATATATTGAAAAGCAGGTTTCACGAGCTTTTGAAAATATTCAGCATGAGTTTAGACGTCGTCATCTTGAAGTTTCAATTAGTGAAGTTGAAGATGGTATGCAGCTTCGAGTCGATCATCATCATGAAATTAATTTTATTTATAAAGTTGTTTCACGTGAAACAGTACCACCAAGTTTTTTAATTGGTCGTACAGAAGCAGAAGATGGCCAATATTTCCAAGCCGAAGTATTTTTGAGAGAGGGTGGGCAGAATTACGATGTAATGGACTGGACTCAGGAAGATTTGATTCAGGATATTATTGATCAGTACGAACGTCATTTACATTTCTTAAATATCGTACGGAGTTAATAGCCATAAAAAAAGGACTCAATTGAGTCCTTTTTTTTAATTCAATTTCTAAATTAAATTAGAAACGGAATTTAGCATTTAAGCCGATAGTTTGTGTGTCGTAGCTAGACTTTTTAACGTCAGCTTTCATGTAAGACGCACCAACTGCAAGAGCAGGAGTGATGAAGTAGTTTACGTTACCACCCCAAGCTTGGCGGAATTCACCAAGGTCATTACCTTTGATGTTTGCTACGCCGTCGTTACCGATGAATGCAGCACCAACGCTTAACTTAGGAGTTAAGTAAAGGTCAGTTTTTAAACCGTATTGGTTTTCTTGACCGAAAGCACCAGCAGCTTCAAAACCGATTGCCATGTTAGTTCCGTCGATTGGACCTACATATTTAGCACGAGCTGTAACAGCATCTTGATCGTTTTGGATTGCAGCAGTTTGGTTAACAGCAGAGTAGATACCGTTGCTCATGATACCGAAGTTATCTAAAGCAAATTGGTTAGCTACGCTTGTATAACCAACAGCCATCAAGAAGTTAGGTAACAACATTGCACCAACTTCTAAAGCATAACGGTCGCCTTGGTCATCACGAGAAATCGCGTTTTTACCGTCAACGTCAGTGTGGTTATAAGTAGCGCTAGCGTATACAGGAAGGTAAGGAGTTGGAACGTAAGCCTCACCTTTAACGCCGTATGTACCTACACGGTAGTTTAAACCGTTGTTTTGGTCATATTGTTGATAGCTGTAACCTAAAGACACGCTAGAAGCTTGGTTTAAGAAAGCTGCTTCAGCTAAAGGACCCTTAGCTGTATCAACATTTTTCAAATAGAATGTACCAGCAACGTCACCAGTGTAGTTCTTATCGTTTGCAGTTGTGTCAACATATTCAGATTGACCTTGAACTTCAAATTGATAAGCATGAGCACCGGTCATGGCTAATAATACAGCAGTGGCTAAACCAAGTTTTTTCATAATCATTTCCAGCATTAACAAGAGATAAAGCTGGGGTCATTGTATTGTAACAATTTATGAAGTCAATAATAGATGAAACGTAATGTTAAGGAAATTTGACACTTATGTTAAAAATGTTTAAAAAATAAACAATCAGAGTGTCTTATGTCAACCTGCTAAAAAAATGAACATTAACAAGAAGCTAAACCTTAAGATTCATAGGGATTTGGCTTGAAATAGTTTCAAAATAATTACATTTATAATTGGAAAAAATGATTTTATTGATCGGATTTAACGTTCATAAATTTGTCGATTCGTTTAATAAATAGTCGTTCGAATATTATTCCTGTTTCAATTTTCATATATTTTGAGGAATAGTTATCATTATTTTGATAAGTTTATCTAAATAATCCATCTATTTAAAATAATTATATAATTGAATAAGGCTAAAAAAAAACATTTTTAAATCAAAAAAACGATTAAAAAATTAATTCTGATCAATTTAATCAACTTTACAAAATTAGAGATAAGTCACACAATTCAATTGCAAAGTTCACTATCTAACATTTTTATAGTTGGTAGTACTTTCCCAGATACGATGTGTTATCACATCAGACTTTACGAGCTCAGCTTTCCCCAAGGTTGAGCTTTTTTTTATCTATAAGAAAACATTAACATTTATTAAAAAAATTACATGAAATTTCTTCTTTTTGATCTGTATAAAAAAGAACCCAGCTTAGCGCTGGGTTTCGGATGCTGGGAGAGGCATCCAAGAGGAAAAAGAAGCTAACTATAGAATTGCGAAATTTACTTCAGCTGTAAAATGGAGTTTTGCTATAGCCATCATTTGCTCTTTCGATCAGATTTTCATGAAATACAAACGATGAAGACCTATATTGCGTTATTCAAACTTTGTTGCTGAACTTCTGCTCATTAAAGTGCTAGGATGCGGGTTAATTACTTCATTTTATAGTAGTGATGATGGTAGGGCATTTACGGAGTACCAGCTAGAAATGTCAGGATTACGTTCAGAACATATCAGTAATCGACTATTTTTCTTTATGTTGGTCATTATTCTGTCCTTACTGTTTATGGCTGTGCCTCTTATTGTCAGCAGTTATCAAGAATATTTAAAAACTAAACAAGCGTTGGTTGAAATCAAAAGCTTAAGGTCGATTGCTGAAGTTGCAAATAAGGTATCTAAAGAACGTGCGCCAGCAAATAAATTAATGTCGAGTAACGCTGCCGACTTTTTAAAAAATCAGAAGAAGTTATTAGAGTATCGGCTTACTGTCGATCAGCAAATTAATGAAACTATTCGTATTTTAGAAGAAGAGGGTTATTCCGATTTAGCACGTATTTTAGATACTAAATTTAAAGATGATTTGAAACAGGCGCGGGCTGTAGTCGACTATTATGCCGCAACACCTGAACAGGCAAGAACCTCTGTGCAATTTGATAATGCCATTTTGGGTATGTTTGGTGCTTGGGATAGTTGTCGGGAAATTTTGCAAAAGCTTATGTTGCAGCTAAAAAGTAAAGATAGCCAAATTAATAACTATTTTACTTTGATTGTGGTTTTAACTGACATGCGTGATCAGGCCGGTCGTACCGCATCTAATGTTATTGCGCCAGTGACGTTTAAAGAAACCATACCCAATGATAATCGGGCGCGCTCTTTGCAGACTCAGCAACAAGCTCGGTACTTATGGGCACTTGTAGATACGCTACAGTCTGAGCAGGCCAAAACTCCTGAATATCATCGCCTTTATGCAAGAGTTAAAACTGAATTTTTAGATAAAGGTGTGCCTATTGTTGGCCAACTTTTAGAAGAAAGCCAGAAGCATGAGGCTTACCATTTAAATGGAACTGAACTTACAGACCAAATCGTTGATAAATTTACAACAGTTATTGATTTACAAAATTTTCTACTTAATAAAAGTGTCTTGATTGCATCTCAAGAAAACTATTTGGCAAAAAAGAAATTCTTTCTTACTTTGCTTATTTCTAGCATATCGTTAGCAGCTGCTTTACTTACCTTAATTTATGCAAAGAGGCGGGTATTTGAGCCTCTTATTCAGGCCCGTACCTTAATTCTTGATTTGTCTCATAGCAAAGATTATCCAGTAGATGAATTGAACCCTAAAAAAGGTGAGTTCATTTCACTGTTTGAAGCGATTGACCGTTTGCAAAGAATGCTTAAGCAGCGAGATGCGTTTGAATTCCAACTTAAAAATATTGCCAATACAGACCCGTTAACTGGTGTATCCAACCGTTTAGCTTTATCTGAGTATTTAAAAATTGTTGAGAGCTATCCTCAAAAGTTTTCACAAACTTGTTTAATGATTATTGATATAGATCGCTTTAAAGATGTGAATGATCAATATGGTCATATTGTTGGTGACCAAGTGATTAAGCGTATTACCGATCAATTGAAAGCGAATGTACGCGCTTCTGATCTAATTGTACGTTATGGTGGTGATGAGTTTTTAATTTTATTAGAACAGGTGCCGTTTTTAGATGCGCGTCTATTGGCGGAAAAAATTCGTATTGCGATTGCTTTAGAAGAAATTAATTTATCTGGCTCAAATGAAAAATTACATGTATCAGTCAGTATAGGGTTTGCGATTGGAGCGACCAGCTGGATGGAGTTGTTAGAAAAAGCAGATCGTTCACTCTTAAGAGCTAAAGCTCGGGGACGAAATGTTGTAGAGGGATAAAAAAGCCGGAAATCACTTTCCGGCTTTTTTGTTTTATTACTTCAACATTGGTTTCAAGAAACGACCCGTATGGGAAATCTTGACCTCAGCGACTTGTTCAGGTGTACCTTCAGCAATAATTTGCCCACCACCTGAGCCACCTTCAGGGCCTAAGTCCACAACCCAGTCCGCTGTTTTAATAACGTCAAGGTTATGTTCAATCACCACAATGGTATTACCCTTGTTACGTAGCTCATGCAAAATATCGAGTAACTTAGCAATATCATGGAAGTGCAGACCTGTTGTCGGTTCATCCAAGATATAAAGTGTTTTACCCGTATCACGTTTTGCTAACTCACGCGCCAGTTTTACACGTTGAGCTTCACCACCAGAGAGTGTAGTAGCCGCCTGACCTAAACGAATATAGCCTAAGCCAACCTGAGTTAAGGTTTCTAAGCGGCGGTGAATGACTGGAATAGCACTAAAGAACTCAGCAGCATCTTCAACCGTCATTTCTAAAACATCAGAAATGTTTTTGCCTTTATAACCGACTTCAAGTGTTTCACGGTTATAGCGTTTACCATGACAAGCATCGCAAGGTACATACATGTCTGGTAAGAAGTGCATTGCGACTTTAATCATGCCGTCGCCTTCGCATGCTTCGCAGCGTCCGCCTTTCACGTTAAACGAGAAACGACCTGCACTATAACCACGGGCTTTCGCCTCTGGAGTTTGAGCAAATAACTCACGGATTGGTGTAAATAGCCCTGTGTACGTTGCTGGGTTAGAACGTGGTGTACGTCCAATCGGGCTTTGGTCAATATCAACGACTTTATCAAGGTGTTGTAGACCATCAATCGAGTCGAACTTTTCAGCTGTTAAGGTTGTTGCACCATTAAGCTGTGTTGCAGCCAGTGGAAGTAACGTACGGTTAATCAGTGTTGATTTACCCGAACCTGAAACCCCAGTCACACAAGTCATAATGCCAAGTGGAATAGTCAAATCGACATTTTTTAAGTTATGGCCTGATGCACCTGAAAGCTTGATGAATTCATCTGGACGTGGCGATTGAGTACGTTTTTTTGGCACCTCAATTTTAAGCTTGCCTGAAAGGTATTGACCTGTAAGAGAGTCGGCATGTTTAGCCAGCTCCTCATAAGTTCCTTCAGCAATGACAACGCCACCATGTACCCCAGCACCCGGGCCGATATCAATAATATGGTCAGCTGCACGGATTGCATCTTCATCGTGTTCAACGACTAATACCGTGTTACCTAAATCACGTAAGCGAATTAGCGTTTGTAATAAACGATCATTATCGCGTTGATGGAGACCAATTGATGGTTCATCAAGGACATACATGACACCCATTAAACCTGCACCAATTTGCGAGGCTAAACGGATACGCTGAGCTTCACCACCCGATAGTGTTTCGGCAGAACGAGCCAGACTTAAATAGTTCAGACCAACACTCACCAAGAAGTGCAGACGCTCACGAATCTCTTTAAAGATTTTATCGGCAATTTCGCCTTTAGCACCTTCAAGATTTAAATCTTGATAATAGCTTTCTGCATCGCCAATCGACATGCGGGTAATGTCTGCAATGGTTTTATCTTTTACACGAACATGACGTGAAATTTCATTTAGACGTGAACCACCACATGCATCACATGCTGCATTAGATAAATACTGTGCTAAATCATCACGTACATAGTTACTTTCAGTTTCACGGTAGCGACGCTCAAGGTGTGGCAAAATTCCTTCAAAAGGTTGTACGCGTGTATGTTTGCGGCCGCGTTCATCGATATAACTTAAGTCGATTTTTTCTTTGCCAGTACCTTGTAGAAATTTCTTTTGCGTGTCTTTATCTAACTGGTTCCAAGGCGTATCAAGTTGAAAACCGAAGTGGTCGGCAACTTTTTGTAGCATTGAATAGTAATAAGGACGTTGACGATCCCAACCACGGATCGCACCTTCGCTAATCGCAAGATCAGGATTTGGAATCAGTTTCTCAGAACTAAAATGGCTACGTGTACCTAAGCCATCACAAACAGGGCAGGCACCGAACGGATTGTTAAATGAAAATAAACGTGGCTCAAGTTCAGCAACTGCGCGATCACACTCAGGGCATGAGTGTTTTGCAGAAAAAATGCGATCTGGGTGTTCGCCATTCATCCACGATAAAACTGCAATATCACCACCTAAACGTAGTGCGGTCTCAAATGATTCAGCAATACGGTTGCCTAAGTCATCACGTACTTTGAAGCGGTCAACAACGACTTCAATGGTATGTTTTTTCTTTTTGTCGAGTTCCGGTGGCGTATCAATATCAATAATTTCGCCATCTACACGGGCACGAACAAAACCTTGACCTTGCAGTTGTTCGAACAGGTTGCTGTATTCACCTTTACGCTCACGTACCACTGGGGCAAGCAACATAAGTGCTGTACCTTCCTCAAGCGTTTTTACCGCATCGACCATTTCAGAAACGGTTTGCGCAACCATAGGCAAGTCGTGTTCAGGGCAATAAGGCGTACCGACACGGGCATAAAGCAAACGTAAATAGTCATAAATTTCGGTAATGGTACCGACGGTTGAACGTGGGTTATGACTGGTAGACTTTTGCTCAATTGCAATCGCTGGTGATAAACCTTCAATCGAGTCAACTTCAGGTTTTTCCATTTGCGATAAAAACTGACGGGCATAGGCCGAAAGTGATTCGACGTAACGGCGCTGTCCTTCAGCATACAAGGTATCAAAGGCAAGAGAAGATTTTCCTGAACCTGATAGCCCCGTAATCACCACAAATTTGTCGCGTGGAATATCGAGAGACACATTTTTTAAGTTATGGGTACGTGCGCCTCGAATACGGATATGACTTTGGCTCATAAAACATCTCAATTATGTATTGATGAAAATTTAGGTGTTGTTTGATTAGTCACAGGGAGATATGGCTATTTATAAACAACAGACCCTATATGATAACGATTTAAAATTGTTCAAGTGCTACAAAATGATTTAAAGCGACAAATTGTGACGGTTAAACGACAATCGACAAAATTTGTTTAAATAAGCAGATTGTATTTTTAACATTCCTCACTCTACATTTCTACTCTTAGCCTATTTTCACAAGCAACATAATTTTACTAGACGACTGG
This sequence comes from Acinetobacter sp. 1424608, assembly GCF_000588255.1. Classification (NCBI taxonomy): domain Bacteria; kingdom Pseudomonadati; phylum Pseudomonadota; class Gammaproteobacteria; order Moraxellales; family Moraxellaceae; genus Acinetobacter; species Acinetobacter sp. 1424608. The sequence continues at coordinate 104,240 of NZ_JFXL01000003.1, read as the reverse complement.
TCTAATAGTTATTTATGATGAATGTATGAAACGATTAAACAAAAGCGAAACTACACGACAACACATTCTAGATACCAGCTTTGAGCTAGTACTACGTAAAGGGTTCGTCGGTGTTGGTTTGCAAGAAATCTTAAAGGCTTGTGACGTACCTAAAGGGTCGTTCTATCACTACTTTGCTTCGAAAGAGGCTTTCGGCTGTGCGTTGCTCGAGCAATACATGGCGGACTATAAAGTTCGTATGGAACAACTTTGGCAGCACAGTGAGCAAAGCGCCCATGCCCGTTTAATGGCCTTATGGCAGGCGTGGATTGATGATCCAGTAAATGGTAGCTGGGCTGAAAACTGTCTAATTGTGAAACTGGCAGCCGAGGTTTCGGACTTATCAGAAGATATGCGCCAGATTCTCAATGAAGGCGTACACAAACTAACGCAACGTTTGGCTTTGCTAATTAAAGAAGGTCAACAAGAAGGTTCAATTCCAAAACATATTGAGCCTTTAAAAACTGCGCAAGTCATGTATCAGTTATGGTTAGGTGCTGCTTTACTCACAAAACTGTCGCAAGACAAAGCACATTTATACCTAGCCTTAGAAACCACCCAACAACTCTTAAAACCGATAGAGGAATAAAGCATGCGAAGTATTATCCATCGTAATTTTGGCGAACCTGTAGACGTTTTAGAGCAGGCGGATATGCCAAAGCCAGAGCCGAAAGCAGGCGAAGTGCGTATTAAAACCATTATGTCTCCTATCCATAATCATGATGTATGGACAGTACGCGGAAGCTATGGCTATAAGCCAACTCTACCTGCGATTGGTGGTAGTGAAGGTGTTGGTATTGTTGATGCCTTGGGCGAAGGCGTTACTCATGTACAGGTAGGCCAGCGTATTGCTGTGGCAGCTGTGCATGGAAGTTGGGCTGAATACTTTATTGCACCAGCTCAAGGCCTTATTCCTTTAAATAATGAAATTGATGATGAAACAGCAGCGCAACTGATTGGTATGCCAATTAGTGCTCTCATGCTATTAGACTTTGTTAACGTTCAACCGGGTCAATGGTTAATCCAAAACACGGCAAATGGTGCAGTAGGTAAAACGGTTGCGATGATTGCACAGGCACGTGGTTTACCTGTGATTAATCTGGTTCGTCGTACTGATGCAATTGCCGAGATGCAAGCATTAGGCATCCAACATGTGGTTGCGACTGATCAGCCGAATTGGAAAGAGCAAGTTAAACAGATTCATGGTGACCAACCTCTTATTGCTGGTGTGGACTCGATTGGTGGTAGCGCAAGTGGTGAAATGCTGAATTTACTTAGTGAAAATAGCCTACTCGTTTCGTTTGGTAGTATGACTGGCGAAACCATGCAGATTTCATCGGGCGATTTGATTTTTAAACAAGCGACAGTAAAAGGTTTCTGGGCGAGTGTGGTCAATAAAGAAATGCCAGCCGCGCGTAAAAAGGAACTGATTGTTGAGCTGCTAACATTAGCGACTCAGAAAAAATTAATCTTGCCTGTAGAAGGTGTATTTAGTTTTGATGAGATTAAAACTGCCGCTCAAAAAGCAACGCAGGGTGCTCGTCAAGGCAAGGTATTACTAAAGCCGTAAAACATAAAAAAGATCAGTCGAGAGACTGATCTTTTTTCATATCTTTAAAATAAAAAGGAAAAACGTATGATCGGACAAATATTCATTGCGCTTATCGCAATATTACATGTCTATATTTTAGTGTTAGAGATGTTTTTGTGGGACAAACCTTATGGCATGAAAGCCTTTGGAAATAATGCCGAAAAAGCAAAACTCACCAAAGTCATGGCACAGAACCAAGGTCTTTATAATGGCTTTTTAGCAGCAGGTTTATTCTGGTCTTTATTGGCTGATGCGCCATTTGCCACATCAATTGCTAACTTCTTTTTAGGCTGTGTACTGATTGCGGGTATTTATGGTGGGCTGACTGCAAGTAAAAAGATTATTTATATTCAGGCAGTTCCTGCATTGATTGCATTAGCCGCTGTTAATTTTCTTTAAAAAGCGCAAAATACAGCGTTTTGAAATGGAAATGACCAAATAGGATCAGCGCATGTGGGCGTTATTTTTAAAGTGTATGTTGGGGGCTGGGGTTGTCCTTATTATTTCGATTTTATCGAAAAGTAAGGCATTTTATATTGCAGGTTTAGTCCCGCTTTTTCCTACCTTTGCTTTAATTGCTCATGTGATTGTTTTTCAGCAAAAAGGAGCCGAAGCGTTACAAAAAACGGCTCTGTTTGGTCTATGGTCACTTATTCCTTATGCCATTTATTTAGTTGCGGTTTACATGCTGGCAACACGCGTGTCGATGTGGTCGTGTCTGGGCTTGGCAACCTTATGTTGGGTGGTCGCTGCGGCAGGGTTAATTTATGGTTGGCAGTTGTTCCAAAGTTAAATGAAAGACTGACCATTTAACGAAGTAAATGGTCAGAGCCTCATCTTATTTTAGATCTGATCTAAACCTAACCATTGTCTTTGATGGTAGGCACTATCCCAAAATAACCATTCAAGTTTTGCACCCATTGTGTAAGCAGCATGCATTTTCTCTAAAGTATCTGCATCACAACGTGCAGCAACTTTGTCTATAGTGGCAATCACATTACGAACGGCGGTATGGAATTCTTCACCTGCGTAGGTATCAATCCATGCCTGATAAGGATTGTTCGGGACAGACTTATTCACAATGTCTTTACCGACTTCGGCATAAATCCAGAAGCAAGGTAAAAGTGCAGCAAGTACAACAGGGTAGCTTTCAGACCAAGCCGTTGCTGTTAAAAATGAAGTGTAATGATGGCCTGCCAAGGTCAGTGGTGTATTTTGAAATTCTTCTTTGGTGACACCAAAATTTTTCATAAAGTCATCATGCAAACTGCGCTCAACCACAATTGCAATTTTAGCTGCATCTGAAAACTGCATAATATCGTCAGCATCAAAGGCTTTTGCTGCTGCAACAGCCAGTACGCGACCATAGGCCACTAAGTATTGAGCATCTTGAATGACATAATGACAAAAAGCTTCTTTATCTAAAGTACCGTTAGCAAGTTCCTGATTAAAAGGCAGGTCGAGAATTTTTTGATATAAATTTAAATTACGTTGCCAGAGTTCTTGAGAAAAAAGCATAAAATCATTCCATTTAAAATAAGATAGCTAACCTCGATTTTAAATCAATTTTAAAATACAAAAATAATAATGATAGATATATCGCAAGAAAATATTTAATACGATTAACAAGTTAATTAAATATTATAAATTTCTTTATTAAACATGAAGATAAAGTAAAGGTAATAACGGCATAAAACAACATCGTTTTGTGGTTAATTATCGATATAATAGCCGTGGTTTTAAGAAAGATTACATTTAGTTCTTGGTATAGGTCTGATCCATGAAGCATTTCCGATTTTCGATATTTTTTACGGTGGTGTGTTTAGCACTCGCCGCTTACTGGGGTTTTACCCATGGACCTGAAGCTGGCGTGTCGACCATGTTTAAAGCTTTAACTATTACTGCAATTTTAGCTGTAATGGAGGTTTCATTATCTTTTGACAATGCTGTCGTAAATGCATCGGTACTTCGTGGATGGGATCATTTTTGGAAAATGATCTTTTTGACAGTCGGTATTCTCATCGCCGTTTTTGGTATGCGATTGATTTTCCCTGTCTTGATTGTTTCTATGACTGCCGACATGGGCTTTATTGAAGTTGCTAAAATGGCACTCAATGATCCAAAAACCTATTCTGAACGTTTAATGGCTCACCATGCGGAAATTTCTGCATTTGGTGGAACATTCTTATTGTTGGTTTTCTTAAACTTCTTCTTTGATGAAGAGAAAGAAACCCATTGGTTTAGATGGCTTGAAGTTAAATTATCTGACCTAGCCAATGTACCAGCAATGTCGGTTTTTATTGCACTCATCGCATTAATTGTAATGGCGGGCTATGTTGAAGATCATGAGCGTTTAGCTGTAACAATGGCTGGGGTTTGGGGCATTGTGGTTTACATTGGTGTACAAGTTCTTAGTCATTTATTGGGCGGCGAACCTGAAATTGATGAAGATGGTAATGCAGTCATGCAAGACGGTTCAGGCGCTGCTTCTGGTGTGATTAAAGCCGGTTTGGGTGGTTTCTTATACCTTGAAGTGTTAGATGCATCATTCAGTTTCGATGGTGTAATTGGTGCATTTGCCATTACCAGCGACGTTGTCGTGATTATGCTAGGTCTTGCAATTGGTGCAATGTTCGTTCGTTCAATGACGGTTTATCTTGTTGAAAAGGGCACATTAGACGCTTATGTGTTTTTAGAACATGGTGCACATTATGCGATTGGTGCATTGGCTTTCATTATGATTGCAAGTGGTACAGGTTTACATATACCAGAAGTCGTGACAGGCCTCATTGGTGTTGCATTTATTGCATGGGCAGTAATTGCATCTATCCAATATGCAAAACGTGAACAAGAATCGTCTTAAGCTAATTTTCAGTAAAGTTCGATAGAATAAAGAGGCTAAATGCCTCTTTATTTTTTTAAGCCGAAATCGTTATTTTAAATCATCTCTCCCGTATTTTTAGAAACGAATCGGCTTATAATTTGCCTAGTTTGATAACGTGTATTGATATGATGAATGCTTTGGAACGCCGCTCAACTTTTGCTTTAAGTAGTATTTTTGCACTACGCATGTTGGGTCTGTTCATGATTATTCCGGTTTTTTCTGTAGTCGGGCAGTCATATCAATATGCGACTCCAGCACTCATAGGTTTGGCTGTGGGTATATATGGCTTAAGTCAGGCTATTTTACAAATTCCTTTTAGCTTACTAGCTGACCGTTTTAGCCGTAAACCACTTGTAGTATTTGGTCTGCTACTCTTTGCTATTGGTGGAGCAATTGCGGGTTTATCAGACACCATCTATGGCGTAATTATTGGCCGTGCTATCGCTGGGGCGGGTGCAGTTTCGGCAGTGGTCATGGCGCTTTTAGCCGATGTGACACGTGAAGAGCAGCGTACTAAAGCCATGGCTGCCATGGGCATGAGTATTGGTCTGTCTTTTGTGGTGGCATTTAGTCTAGGGCCTTGGCTCACCAGTCTTGTTGGTATTTCTGGTTTGTTCTTTGTGACAACCATTATGGGCTTAATTGCGATTTTGATGTTATTGCTGGTGCCTAAAGTGCCCCGCCATCATCGTAATTATCAGCAAGGCTATATGGCACAGCTTAAACAAGTCATTCAAATGGGTGATTTAAACCGTTTACATGTGTCAGTTTTCGCATTGCATTTATTACTGACAGCCATGTTTATTTATGTGCCTTCACAGCTTATCGAGTTTGCGCATATTCCTTTGGCGAGCCATGGTTTAGTGTATTTGCCACTCTTGGTGATTAGTTTATTTTTTGCATTTCCGAGCATTATCATCGCTGAGAAATACCGCAAAATGCGCGGCATTTTCTTAACCGCAATTACAGGCATTATTGCAGGTTTACTATTACTGATATTTGGTTATCAGTCCAAATATGTCTTGCTTGCAGGCTTAGGTATTTTCTTTATCGCTTTTAATGTGATGGAAGCATTATTACCATCTTGGTTATCAAAGTCTGCTCCAATTCAGTCGAAAGCCACCGCTATGGGTGTAAATGCCAGTAGCCAGTTCTTAGGTGCTTTTTTTGGTGGCACACTAGGTGGTCAATTATTGATGTTACATAATACTGCGATTGGATGGAGTGTCTTAGCAGGGATTGCTATAATATGGCTGCTAATTAGTTTTGGTTTAGCTCAGCCGCGGTATTTGTCATCGATTGTGTTGCCATTGCCGCAAGTGCAACAGGTGAATGAGTGGACCACACAGCTATTGGCAATTCGTGGTATTGAAGAAGTTGTGGTGATGCCTGACCAGCAAGTTGCTTATATTAAAGTCGATAAACAGTCTCTTGATGATGCTGCACGACGTGATTTAACGCAGTTGTTTGGTAAAGAGGTAGCCATTTAAGCATAACTCTTATAAAGTAAAACATAGAAATGAATAGGATGAAGACAGCTAATGCGTGGTGTAAATAAGGTTATTTTGGTTGGTACTTTGGGTCGTGATCCTGAAACAAAAACTTTTCCAAATGGGGGCTCGTTAACCCAGTTTTCAATCGCGACAAGTGAAGTTTGGACCGATAAAACGTCAGGTGAACGTAAAGAACAAACAGAATGGCACCGTATTGTTTTGCATAACCGTTTAGGGGAAATTGCTCAGCAGTTTTTACGTAAAGGTTCTAAGGTTTATATCGAAGGTTCATTACGTACGCGTCAGTGGACAGACCAAAATGGTCAGGAACGTTACACTACAGAAATCCGTGGCGACCAGATGCAAATGTTAGATGCTCGTCAACAAGGTGAACAAGGTTTCGCTGGCGGTAATGATTTTAACCAACCACGTTTTAACGCACCTCAACAAGGTGGCGGTTATCAAAATAACAACCAAGGTGGCGGCTACGGTCAAAACAATGGCGGTGGTTATGGTGGCCAAGGTGGTTTCGGTAATGGTGGCAACAGCCCGCAAGGTGGTGGTTTTGCTCCTAAAGCGCCGCAACAACCAGCGTCTGCACCAGCTGATTTAGACGACGATTTACCGTTCTGAGATACACTAGAGATATAGTTTTGTAAATTTTATAAAATTATTCTTTATTAATAGATGGTTATGAAGGAAATTTACAGATACTAGAAATGGTTCTGTAAATTTTTTTACTTCTAATTTATTATATTTAATACTTAGACTTTTTGTTAAATTTAACCATGATGTTTGTTAAAAGATTTGTAATGAGTAGTGGTGAGCGATTTGCTGTTCTTTTGGATAGCAATGGTGTTCCTATGACTTACCCAAATTTATATACGATCATTCATTTAAGAAATCGTGGTCAATCAATCAATACAATTTCAGCTCTTTTAGAAGATATTAAGTTGCTTATCCAGTTGTTAGATAATTTAGGAATTGACTTGGAACAAAGGGTAAAAAGTAAAGATTTTTTGAAATTAAATGAAATCGAAACTATAGCAAATTTAGCTAGTTTCAGTCGTAGTCGATTAGATGGAATGGCTTCAAATAAAAAAATTATAAATTTTCGCAAAAGTAATAACAGAGAGCGATCTAGAGCAAAACTGGTTGTTACTCAGGATTATGTGTCCAAACAATTAATATATAGGCGTTTAACTAATTTTGCTGAATATATTGGATGGTTAGAGACGTATTTTCATTCATCAGCAATAACAAGTACAAAACGTTTTTTAACATCTCGTAGACCTCAAAAGTCCATGGATACTCAGTCTGAATATAAGTCCTTTGATAGTGAGCAATTACATAAAATTTTAAAGGCAGTTGATCCTAATACTCAGAATCGCATTTGGGTTTCAGATTACATTAATTATAGAAATGAGCTGATTATCTATTTATTTTTATATCTTGGATGCCGTAAAGGTGAATTATTGAATTTAAAAATTACAGATATAACATCTCATCAAGATGGCACTGTATATCTTACTATAAGACGTAATGCTCACGATGAGAGTGATTCTAGATTGTATCAACCATTGGTTAAAACTAGAAGTAGGTCAATTGCAGTTAATCAAAACCTAAAGAAGAAATTAGAAACTTATATTTTAAGTTATAGATCAACCGTGTCGAATGCAGAACTTACGGACTATTTGATCTTATCACACAAAGCACAGCCACTCTCGATCACTGCTCTAGATAAAATTTTCTCTCAAATTTCGAGAACCGTTTTATTTAATGTACATGCACATGCATTTAGACATACTTGGAATGATAAATTTTCTGAGAAATCGCAAAATCTAGTGTCATCAGGTAGAACTACTGAATCTCAAGTTGAAAATGATCGTGCTTATCTGATGGGTTGGATACCAAATTCTCAAAGTGCGAGAAGATATTCTAGACGTGCAGAAAATAAAAGAGCTATAGAAGTTGGTTTAATTATCCAAGAAAAATTTGAGGATGGAAATGAATAAATCACTTCTAGTCGATAGTTTCGATAAATCAAAAAATACCTTTATCTCATTCAAAGGATATGAATTTCATATTTTTGATAACAAATGGTTTTTAGATATTAATGCAACTTTAAACTTAAATTATGTAAACTTCTTGAAAGAAGATGTGAAATACGATGTTCTATTAACTCTAAGTAATTTTGCTCAGTATTCCTCAAGTTTTCATACTGCTAATATGAATAAATATATTGCAAAGTATGTTGAGATTACACAGCAAGATCATTTCTCAGTTGAAGGCCTTTTAAATTATAAAAATTTTTATTCGTCAAAAAAAGATGAGTACAAAGTAGCAATGCTACGAGTTTTTTTGAAAAAACTATATGATTTGGGTTATTCCTCAGTAGATGATGAAATTTACGATTTAATGGATTCATGGAGATTAAGTGGCAATGAAAAAGGAGCAGCAGTTCTTTCCCTTGATCCAGATGAAGGCCCATTTAGTCCATTTGAATTTCAAGCAATTATCACTAGAACCAACGAATATTTAGCAGAAAAAAAGATTTCTTATTATGAGGCTGCTTTAATTCGTATTTTCTGTGCGACTGGTAGACGACCAATCCAAATTGCTGGATTAAAGGTTAAAGACCTATACATGACTGATAAGTATAATTTTAGTGATAAAAAAGAAGTTCATATACTTAATATCCCAAAAGCTAAAGTTAGAGGCGCTAGTGGCTTCCGATTTACTTTTAGTGAAGTAGGAATTCGTGAAAGTATTGCGAAAATTTTATTTGAGCATATTCAAATTCTAAAGCAGAGACTAACTAAACAGATAAAGCGAGAGTTATCTGAACAGGAGCTTGCAGAGCTACCCCTATTCTATGATTTTGAGAAATTAACTAATCTGGATTGGGGAAATCAAAATGAAATTTTAGAAATTTTGACAAATGAAATCATTCATATGCCGACCAATGAATTAACCCAGTTATTAAAAGGGGCGGTAAGCAAGCTTGGTATCCGCTCTAGGGAAACTGGTCAACCAATATACATTAATGCATATCGGTTTCGTTACACGCTTGGAACAAATGCTGCTCGCCAGAAAGCAGGCGTAAATGTCATTGCAAAGCTGTTAGATCATCATGACACCCAGAATGCCCATTGCTATGTACAAAGTGTTCCTGAAATTGCACAACAAATTTCATCCATCATGGATGAAAGCTTACGCAAATATGCAGATGCTTTTCAGGGAAAAGTTGTAAAGGATGAGATTGAGGCTCAATCACAAATTAAAGATGCTAATCGAATTTCTTGTGTAGAACAGAATTGTGATGTCGGCTCATGTGGTACACATCAATACTGTAACGATTATGCACCAATCGCATGTTATCTGTGTAGCAAGTTTATGCCTTGGGCAAATGCCCCTCATCATCTAGTTCTAGAGCAATTAATTAAAGAACGAGATGATCTAATTACGATGGGTTGTAGTCTTGAAGTCGCTGCCGTGAATGACCGAACAATTATTGCCGTTCAGCAAGTTATTGATGCTTGTAAGGAGTTCAATCATGGATAATTTAATATATTTTCCATCTGACAAAATCCAATCTCCTTACTCCGAAATAAAGCGGTTTATTGATTTTGTTAAACAGTTATCAGAATTAAATGAAGATATTAGATTTGATGAGAATTATTGGAAAGGCGAAGTAAACTTTATCAAAACTGGTATTTCATCCAAAGATAGATTACCAGAAAATCTGTTGCATCATTCAATTCTGGAGTTTGCTAAGGCGTATGTTAAGTATCAAAGAATTAATAGCAAGTTAAAAACCCAAGATACAATTCTTTCAATTCGGGCAATAGAACAAATATGCTTAGATCGATATGGTGAAGTGGATTTATCTAAATTAGTTATTGCTGATTTTGATTTAGCGGCTGAGAATGCAAAGAAAAGTTATAAAGCAAGTTCTGCTTATCATGTGGGAAGACAATTAAAGATTCTCTTGGATTTTATTCGCCAATTAAAAATAGTGAATTTACCAGAGTGGAAAAATCCAATTAAAAAGCCTGCTGATAAGGTAATTCTGCTAGATAAAGAGTCAGAAGAATATAGATCATCTAAGCTTCCAGATGAAGATGCTATTTTTGCATTGGCTGATATTTTCTCACGAAAAGATTCAGAGTTGTCAAATAGAGATATTTTTGTCACCAGTGCTGTGAGTTTGCTTCTAGCTGCGCCTGAACGTGCATCAGAGCTGTTTTTCTTAAAGCATAATTGTATCTACGAGGAAGAAGTCCCAAGGCGTTCTAAGAGCAGTTTAGAGCTTGCAGAAGATGGTTCGAATATTGAGAAAGTATTAGGTATTAGATGGTATGCACAGAAAAATTATGGGTATGATATTAAATATATTCCGAGTGTCATGATTCCAACGGTTAAACGGGCTATTGAACGTTTGATTAAGATATCAGAACAGCCTAGACATTTAGCATATTTGCTTGAGACAAGCGATAAGTTTCCGAGACATAAGTTCTGTCCTAAAGTGCCTGATGATCAATTATTAAAACGTAGTGAAGTATTGTCGGCAATGGGATTTGATGTGTCGCTATATGATGAGACTAGTAAAGAAAAAAATAGTGGCAAAAGTTTTTTAATAACTCGTGAGATTCCTATTAGTGATTACGCAGTCTGCCTGAATGATTTAAATATTATTCTGCGTAATAGACTGCCTCAGGGCTTTCCTTATATACCTTTTAGAACTGGTAATGGAGTTCAGATTAAGTGGTCAGAAGCTCTATTTGCATCTTTTCATAATCAATTTCATTCAAATAAGATAACTATCTTTTCAGAATTATGGATTCCAACAATTAATAACTTAAATGAAGATTTATCGCCCACAAGAAGAAATTTAAAAGGAAAACGCCAATTATGTAATATGAAATCTATTTTTCAGCGGTGGGGACATGGTAATTATAGTATGACAACTCATCAATTCCGACATTTATTGAATACCATAGCAAATACGAATGGAATGGATAGCTTGTTACTTGCTAAATGGTCGGGACGAGCTGATATGAAGCAAAATCGAGTATATGACCATACCACGGTTGAAGATCGTAATTATGGCTTAATTGAGATGCAGAAAAATGAGGTCGGTAGCGTAGATGCTGATAGTACGTTTACATTCCAAATTGCTATACCTCGTACCCTACAGGAGTTAAATACCAAAACTACGTTGTCCATGCATACTACTGAGTTTGGGCTTTGTACACATTCTTATATTGATGAACCCTGCCTAAAGTATAGAAACTGTCTCAACTGTACCGAACATGTATGTATCAAAGGTGATGCAGAAAAGAAAAAGCGGCTTCAAGATCGACTAAAAAAAGAAAAAATCCTACGAGTCAAGGATAAGGAGGCAGTTAGTAAGAATGTTACTGGTGCAACAGTCTGGCTGGAGATGAGAGAATTAACGATTAAACGTTGTGAACAGATGATTGCACTATTGAACGATCCAAACATTCCTGATGGTACACCTTTGAGCCTCCCTCCTTTTGAAGATGTGACGCATCTTGATTTGGCATATCAAAAAGCAGGTCATAAGCGTCTTCCTACTATTGAGAATACCCAACGTAAAAAGCATAAAGAGCAGCAAGTTTTGCATGACTCTTTATCGTTGGATTTATGGAGTTAAAATGGCACAGCATCTAACAGACCAGAATGTACAAGATATTGTTGAAATTCTGGATTATTGGTCACCAAATGAAAAGTTAACGTGGGAACGATTATGCAAAGCGATTGAAGTGCAACTAGAACTTATACCTGCACCAACTCGTCAAACATTACAGAAATTTGCAAGAATTAAGACCGCTTATGATCTAGGAAAAAAATCTCCAACAGCTTTAAGAATATTGAAATCAAAACAGCAAAAGCTTCCTGCAAGCTTGAAAATTGCTCAAGCTAGAATTGAGAGTTTGGAAGCCAAGAATGCCAGATTGGAAAAAGAAAACGCTATGTTGTTGGAACAGTTTGTAGTGTGGCAATACAATGCTCATAAGTATGGGCTAAGTATTGCTAAATTGAATGAGCCGATGAACAAAAAAAGTTCAGATTGATTTTAAAAAGTAAATTATTACACCGCTTACAAGTGGTACCTGAACCAAATCTTACAAAAATACGATAAATATCATCAGTAGCCATATTTATTGCTCTTTTGCTTCTTCAAACACACCTTTGGGGTTTAAAAGCATCTGTTTGATCGGTTGACCAGTTAACTGAGCAATATACAAAAGATCACAAGTCATTTGTTGCCCTAACTGTTCACGCCGAGCAGCTTCAATGATTTTCTGCATGTTTTGAAATTCTTCAAAGCTCAAAACAACAGCTTCGGGCATATTGTCCGTACAAACAAAAACAGGTTTATGGCTATCTTTGATACATTGAACAATTTTGCTCCAAGATTTGCGAATGTCAGTCGCAGAAACAATTGCACCGTTTATAAAAGTTAATTTGTCCATATCTAAGACCTTATAGTATAGAGTAATAAAATTATATTATTTTTGCTATGCAGTACAGTTTAACCATATTTCAAATATTCGCTAAGCATTAGGGATGTAAATTAATTCTTGATGGCCGACTTGGAATAGATATAGGTATTAGAGTGTGTACATGAGTCAGTGATAGGATTATATAGGGAATATGCAAGTATTTTAAAAATTAAATATAGTGCTTTACGCTAAAGTATTAGTTGAAATGAACATATAAAGTTGCTTGATGGAAAATAATTTCTTAGAATTAAATTCATAGAGATTTATAATTTTTTTGGATAATCAAAATATTATGGGATTGCATAACATAGAAGATAAATTTGAAATTTATTCAAGTGATACTCAAGCGGGAAGAGTAAGCCTAATAGAATACATGGATGGTGATGAAGTCAAAAGGGTGAAAAAATGGGAATTAAAAAATGGAAAAAGTGATGCCTTAAGAGATATGTGGCTTCATGAAATTAGACAAATCTTAAAAATACAGAACTATCCGAAAGCTAATAATTATTTAGAATTATTACAAAGTGCACATTATGATGATAAAGCTTTTTATATCTACTATGAAGATGCAAATACTTCAAGAGTTTTATCTGAATATTTAAAAAGTAAAGTAAACTTTATAAATCATGATATTAGGCAAATATCAAGAAATAAACATTGGTTACATCAAACAAGCTTAAAGTCCAATCATAATAGGATAATATTCTGGAAAAATATACTAAGAATATCAAGAGCTATACAAATATTACATGATCAAAATATTATTCATCGGAATATTACTCTTGAAAGTATAATTTATGATTTAAGTGCGCAGAATGATTCGGAGCGTTTTAAACTTTCGGGTTTTGAATGGACCTTATGTTTGTATCAATTCAAAAAACAAGAACCATTACTATTTGGGAAAGAGCTTTCTCCATTTGCAAGTTTTAGATCGGATTGGTTGGAATTAGGATATCTTATTTGTAAACTATTATATATCGGTATTGATAAGGTTGAGGAAAGTTACCTTATTAGTAAAGAGAAAAATTTTATAAATCTTTTAATAAATAATCAGTCGAATGAAAATCTTTTTAGCATAGGAAGAGTTGAAACTATTATAGCTTCAATAATTAAAGAATTGTCCTCCTTAGATAAAAGTATAACAAAAAATAAAGATTATATATTATTACTTCAATTTGAAAATGAAAATTCTAAAGATAAAATTATCAGAGAACATATAATAAGTGAGTTTAATTATGAGCCAAGTAAAGATGAAATTTTAACTTTTGTAAGAAATGATTTAAATTTAAAAAACTTGATCGTTTATAGATGTAATAATAACAATAATTTTTATTTAATAGTTGGAAAAAAACTAATATATCAAGTAGGTAAGTTTAGATTCTTTGCAAATGAGGAAGAAAATTTTACATGGGATTATGCATATATAGAAAATGTTTTTCCGGTACTTCCTCATTTCGTAAAAGATGATAGGCTAGAAGTTTTTGTAAATATAAAGGTTGAAGTGGGAAATGGTTTCTACTCAAGAAGAGCAAATTTTGAGAATGCAGAGTCATGGATAAATATTATTGAACTTTTCGCTAGTAAAGAGAAATATTCAGATAATTTAAATGAACTCTATCAAGGACTATTATTTACATATGCTGTTGAGGTTGGTTTATATAAATCTAATTTATTTCAAGTCAGATCTGAAAGTATAAAAGATAGTAAATCAGGTTATATAGATATACTCATAAAATTAAATGAAGATACTAATAATAAAATCTTATCTAAGAAACTGAAAATTAAACCATACCAAGATAGATTTAAAGATCTGATTAAGGATGAAAAGATTCAAAAATGGATCTTAGTGAAAAATAAAAAAGATCAAACTATAGATGATCTATCAACACCGATTGAGCTGGAATTTATAAAAATCGACTATAGTACGAAGGCTTATATATTTCGGGCTAAAAATTCTTATAATCTTAAAAATATTTTGTCAGGTTCAATGACTCTTATGGCTGGAGATATTCATGGTGATAAAGTAAACTTTAAAAGAAAAAGTAAGGCATTAGTAAAACTTATAGATCAAACTCTTCTAGTTAATAGTCTTGTAAATCCTATTAATAGTCTTACTAAAATCAATTATACACATGAGTTTCATAATTCTTTTGAAGAGCTTGACTATATAAAGAAAGAAATATTTAAAAGAATATTGGAAACACAACCAAATTTTCTAGTTCAAGGACCACCTGGGGTTGGAAAAACATATCTTGTTACTGCATTAATTAATCAAATTTTTAAAGATGAAGCATATAGTAAAATATTATTAACTGCCCAAAGTCATTCAACAGTTAGTGTTCTATATAATGAAGTTAGTAAACTTAAATTTGAAAAGGAATTAATTATAATTGATGCTTTTAATAATAAAAAAGTCAATCAGGAGGATGAGGATCTTAAAATTAGACAGCGTGTAACTAAACCTTATATTAATGATTTTAAGAATAGTCAAATGTTTAAGCATGGTATAGAAAAATACTCTGATGAAATTAATGAAAAATTAAATAATTTTATAAATGAAAGTGGTGATTGGGGAAGCTTTTTTGAACAAATTTTAAAGTCTGCTAATATTTTATTTACTACTTCAAATTCTAAAATCGTTGAAAATCTATTAGATAATAACCTACAGTTCGATTTTACTATTCTTGAAGAAGCAGGCAAGTCATCTGGATTAGAAATTATTAGTCCACTAATGCTATCACATAGAAGAATATTAATTGGTGATCATATGCAACTTCCTCCCTTCTTAGAAAGATCCATAAATAAAATTTTGAATTCTGATACTTCAAATATTAGAAACGTTGTTGATGAAATTAGAAATGGTGAATTTAAATTTCCTTTATTTAATCAGATATTAGGTGATATTAATCAAGATCAAGATGTGATTGGAGATTTAAAATTAAAGCTTCAAAAAAATTCTAGAGACTATTTTAGCTTATTCAAGTTTCTTTCAATAAAAGCTGAAGAATTAAATAATAGAAATCAACCCAGCTTTGGTAAAAGAATAAGTATGCAGCATAGAATGCACCCTGATATTGCAAATATTGTTTCAAAAACTATTTATAATTCTGAATTAAGTACATATCATGAGGTCCAATCTAAATTTTTGGAACCTACTCCTTTTTATTTTGAATATTCAAGTGAGTTCGATCTATCCAATAGTACTAAAGGTGTTGTCTGGTTAGATGTACCATATAAAAATGATCATCAAAAATTAGAGGGACAATTTGATAAAGATTATATAAATTTGCAAGAGGTAAATATAATAAAGGTAATTTTTTCAGTTTTAAAAAAGAATAACGATATTGAAAAATATAAAGAAAAGAACTTAACTATTCAAATTTTAAGTCCATATTTGAAACAAGTGAATTTTATTAATGCAAGGATTCCTAAAAATATATTACCTGAAGGTTTTGAATTAAAAAATTCTGATGAAATTTGTAAGTCTGTTGATTCTTTTCAAGGGGATGAGGCTGATATAATTATTGTAAGTTTGGTAAGACATAATAATGCTCCCACTATTAGAGAAAGTTTAGGCTTTTTACTTGATCAAAGAAGGATGAATGTATTGTTAAGTAGGGCTAAATTTAAATTAATAATTGTTGGAACTTTTGGGTTATTTAAAAGTTGGGCTGATAATATTGAATATACAGAATCAGAAGTACAAGAAAAGTTATCTACTGATACCAGTCTTGAAGATAAAAAATTTATTAAAAGATTTAGTAATTTATTAAACAGTTTTCGTCCAGCTTATTGTGATTTTGTAAGCATGGAAGATTTTTTAAGTAATAAAGGGAATTAATAATGGGAACTAAAAGATATTATGATTTAAAAATAGCTGTTCCTTTTTTTTATGGGAAGAACAAATTTACTATTACAAGGAAATCTGAATGGTCGGTATTAGATTTATTATTTTTAAGAAAAATTGTTGAATTACCAATATCAATGGAAAAATTAGAAAACTATTCTAATCTAAAACGCCAAATAGTGATTCAAATTGTTCTTCCTTTTGTCTCAAATAATTGGGTTGAAATTTTACCTGTTGAAAATACGTATGTGTTTTCGATTACTGCGTTAGGTCAATATATTTCTGAATTTGATAGTATTCCTCAGTTTTCTGAATCTTATTTTAGAACTAGAGATTATGTATTTGATCCTGTTGGTGGTAGATATTATGGATTACTTAAAAACAATCCATTAAAGGTTGAATCTTATTTAAGAATTCAAGAATTAATGAAAGATGGTGTTAGAATTAAAGTTATGAATATTTCTAATAAATCATATATTCCTAATACAGAAGAGATCAAAAAGTGTGTGGCTTATTTTGATGAACATATTGAAGATATAGAATTTATTAATGGGAATATTTCACTAAATGAAACTAGATATATTTTATTAGATACTGTTTTAGATACAAAGAAAAAAAGTATTGAATTTAATGAAGATTATTCTAATGTTTTAACTGTTGAGTTATTAAATGCAGTAAAGCATAAGTTTAATTTTTTAGTTGATCAAGTTCTTGAAGATTTAGAAAATAATAAAGAGAAAAATATTATTTCTAGTGCTGATTCAAATATAAATCAGTTTATTTTGAACTCTAAAGAGCCATTGTTAAATTTTTACAAGATTCCTGCCGAAAATATTAAAACTATATATGGTGGACTTGATCATAGGCAATCTTTATTAAATTTAATAAGAAATTCTACTAAATATTTAATAATTCACTCTACATTTATATCTGAACGTGCATTATATAATAAGAATTTAGATAAATGGTCAGAGATTACTTTAGAATTGAAGGCAGCGCTTAAAAGAGGAGTAGAAATTACAATTTTATTTGGTAAAGATAAGCCAGATCCTGATGATTTGGCGGAAGATGAGGATGAAAAAGTCAAGAATAGACTAGTTAAATCATTAGATGAAATTTATAAGATTGAAAAATTATTTGATAAATTTAATGAAGAATGTATTTTAGAAAATATCACACCTCTACAATTAAACGACCATAAAAAAACAGGTTCCCATTCTAAATATATAATTACTCATCATTCTGAATGGGGGCCAACCGTTCTGATAGGTTCATGTAATTTTTTCTATAGTAATTTCGATAGATTTGAAGCTTCTGTAATAATTAACAGTAATCAAATAGTGCATGACTTTCTAAAGATATCAAGTATTTTGTGTAGTGCTAAGGACTTTCATTCTAACGATTTATATAACTATTTTTCTGATTTAGCAAAAGAAACTTTATTAAGAAATAAAGAGTTTGATAGTAGTTCTAGGTTTGTTAATTTAGCAATTGTTTTTAAAAATCAGCATTATAGTTTAATTGACAAAGCTAAAGTAAATGCCAGAAAATTAATTCTGATCACAAGTGATAAGCTAAGCAATATTTCCAGAAAGCCAGTTTTTGAGGCTATTAAAAATAATCAAAATGCTAAAAAGACTGTATTCTTTTCAGAGAAATCTGAAATCTTTACTCATAAAGATGAGTTGGAATTAAGGAAATTACTTAAACAGGCAGAATATAAAATTGATATCCAGTTACATACTCCTAAGACTAATCCTCGAAAAAAAAATCATTCTAAGGTTTTAGCTTGGGATAAAGATGATATTGTTATTACTAGCCTTAATTGGTTGTCATCTAATGCTTCGCCTAATAATGCAGCAGATCCTTACCATGAAATTGGTATTTATATTCAGGCGGACAATATAGCCGAAGATTTCCAAATAGCTTTTCAAGATTCATTAAAATAATATTTATTTAAATGAAATTATAGCTAAGAAATTTATTTATGTGTTTATGGAGCAGATTTTCATCTGCTTATAGGTTGACTCACGTGTAGATGAAAGTATTGGGTTAAAAGGGCTTTGTTGCACAAACCTATCTCTAAAGGCTTATTCCACAATATAATTTTCAAATGAATAAGTCGACACCTAAAATTTATCGCACAATCAATTGGTCTTCATATAACCGAGCTCTCATTAATCGTGGAAATATTGCCATTTGGTTTGATCCTGCTACGCAATGGTATGCCCCATCAAAAGGCAAACAAGGACGAAATCAAACTTACTCCGACGCAGCTATCCAATGCTGCCTAATGATTAAATCTCTCTTTCGATTGTCTTTACGCATGGTCACTGGCTTTGTTCAAAGTCTCATCCATCTTTGTGGGTTAAATTGGATAGCGCCAGACTACACTACAATTTGTAGACGACAACAGCATATTGATATTGTGATTAGCTATCAAAAAAGTTGTGATGGACTGTATCTAATCGTTGACTCTACAGGTCTGAAATTCTTAGGTGAGGGTGAATGGAAGCGTAAAAAACATCAGCCTGAATATCGTCGCCAATGGCGTAAATTACATATGGGTATAGATGCTAAAACCTTACAAATACGCGCTGTTCAGCTCACAACCAACAATGTGAGTGATTCACAGGTACTTGGTGATTTACTCGATCAGATTCCACAAGATGAGAGAGTTGACTCCGTCTATACCGATGGAGCTTATGATACCAAACAGTGCCGACAGGTCATTGCGGATCGGCAAGCACATGCAGTGATTCCACCAAGAAAAAATGCGAAGCCATGGAAAGATAAAAAGATGGGCTCGCTAGAACGCAATGAGTTGCTTCGAACAGTTAAATGTTTAGGAAGAACTATTTGGAAGAAATGGTCAGGCTATCATCGGCGAAGTTTGGTTGAAACCAAGATGCATTGCATCAAATTATTAGGGGATAAACTCAGTGCGAGAAATTTTCAAAGCCAAGTCAATGAGATTCATGCACGTATGGCAGTATTAAATAAATTTACGGACTTAGGCAGACCACATACCCGAGTTGTCACTTAAATTTGAGTAGATATGAGAAGTCTTAACTTTTAAATCTTTGTGCAACAAAGCCGGTTAAAAGACAAAAACATGAATTTTGTTAAATTATAAGTTGTAATTTAACAAAATACTTAACATAATATTTTAACTTATTGTATTTTAATCTTTTTTTATTTTTTGATGTATATATCCGTTTTAATCAAAGTTTCAAAAAAGGCGAGTTTATCTCGCCTTTTTTATTATTCAATTCCTAGTGAATGTAAAATACTCACACATAAGGAAGATTATTATAAAACTTAATAAATAAATTTAACTAGGTTTTGAAATATAAAGAAAATTCTTAATAATATTCACAATGTATTTATAGAAAGACTATTTATTACTATAGTAATAAATACGCTATATTCAAAATGTTATTAATATTTAGTTGACTTTAATAATTAATATTATAAAGTTTATTGATAATTATTTTGGATCTATTTTTTAGTTTACATAAATAAGTCTTCATGGTTTTCATAATCTCTTTATATGACTTATTTGTGGATTTTATTAGCCAAATAAGAAAAACTACTATTTCATTTTTTAGTCATTCCTTACAAAAATATCGACAATAAAAGAAAAATGTTATAAATTACGCCGCTTAAAAACTCATATTAAGATAAAAGTGAGTTAACTTTAAAATAATTTCAGCCTAAGTTTCTAGTGTAAATTTAACTATCATGCTTAAAAATAATGGACTTTTCCGAAAAGAAGTCTTTGATTCACGGAAAAACAGATTCGTTGGGAATGTAATTGTTTCAGTTCCAATCACATTTAAGATGTTAGCTCTTATTTTTGGTTTAATGGGACTTGCTTTGCTCATTTTTATTTTTTCAGGTGAATTTACTAAAAAAGTTAGAGTTTCAGGCCAAATTATGCCGAATGATGGGTTTGTAAAAATATATAGTACAAGAACTAGTATTGTGAAGGATATTTATGTCAAAGAAAATGATTTTGTAAAAGTTGGACAGAATCTTTTACATATAAATAATTCATTTTTCTTAGAAGATAATAAAGACTTGTATGATTCAATTAATTACGAATCTAATCAGCGAACAGAGTTGTTTTCAAAAGAAATTGCTAAAGAGAAAACAATTTATGAAAATAAAAAACAAAATACGATTAAGGAGCTAGATTATATAAATAAAGAAATAAGTAATGCAAATCAACTTTTTTATACTACAAAATATAAGTTAAGTGTAGCTAATGATGTATACGCACGTTATAAAATAGCCCATAGAAATAATGCGGCTAGTTTGGATGAAGTCCAAATAAAAGAAAGTCAAACTTTGGATCTTAAGAATCAACTTAAACAAATTGAGAGTGAACTAGACAGTTTAAAAGAAAATTTAAGAAATAAAAAATTTGAAATCTTATTTTTAGAACAAGAACATCTTAAACATTTGACACAATTGAAAAGAGAAGAATCTGAAATTAATCAAGAAAAAATTCAGAGTCAGTCGAATAGTGATCAAATATTAAAGAGCCCAATTGATGGAAAAATTTCAATTATTAATATAGAGAAGGGACAAACGATCGAACTCAATAAAATACTGATGTCTATAGTACCAACAAACACTAAGTTAGTATGCTTTTTATATGTTCCATCTAATGCTATAGGTTTTATAAAACCTAACACAGAAGTTTCAATTAGATATTTTGCATTTCCATATCAAAAATTCGGATTAGCTAAAGCAAAAGTATTGAGCATATCTGAAACTCCAATTCCTTATCAAGATTTAAATTCATTAGGACTGATACCTATGCAAGGCATTACTTCAAATGAACCTGTATATATTATAAAAGCCTCATTAGATAAGCAGACTATTACCGCTTATGGAGAAGAAGTAAACTTAAAGATAGGAATGTTACTTGAAGCAGATATAAAGCTTGAGAAAAGAAAAATTTATGAATGGATACTTGAACCTTTGTATACAGTAACTGGTAATATTTAAAATGTCTTATATTCAAAACTTGGTATTTACATTTAGATCAAAGGTCCCAGTAATCCTACAAACGGAAAGCAGTGAATGTGGCTTAGCTTGTTTAGCAATGATTTCAAGCTATTATGGCCATTATGAAACAATCTTTACTTTAAGGCAAAAATATTCCGTTTCAATAAAAGGTAGTAGTTTAAGTGATTTAATTAAAATTGCTGGACAAATAAATTTAAATTCAAGACCTTTAAGATTAGAGATGGATGAGCTCTCTAAGCTTAGACTTCCTTGTATTACTCATATTAACATGGATCATTTTGTTGTATTAGTTTCTGTTAATAAAAAAATTGAAGTGATTGATCCCTCTTTGGGGAAAAGGTTTTATTCAATCGATGAATTTTCTGATATCTTTACGGGTATTGCTTTAGAAATATGGCCAAATTCAAAATTTGAGAAGAATGAAAAAAAAGAAATATTTAATTTTTTCCACCTTTTACATGATTTAAAAAGTTTATTACCTTCATTTAGTTACATATTAATACTGGCAGTTGTTTTAGAGATTTTAGGTTTAGTTTCACCTCTATATATGCAATTTGTTCTAGATAATGTTATTCCGGAAGGTGATAGACAGTTATTGTTAACTCTGACAATAGCTTTTTTTATGTTAATGATTTTTAATATAATTATTACCACAACACAAACACTAATAGGTATGTTTGTTTCTACCACATTAAATGTACAGTGGAAATCAAATGTACTTAATCATTTAGTTAATATTCCTAATGAATACTTTTTTAAAAGGCATTTAGGGGACATTATTAGTCGATTTAATTCAATTGATCCTATACAATCTACTCTAACTTCAACTTTTATAATAACACTTTTAAATGCTTGTTTAGCGATATTTACACTTTGCTTAATGTTTTATTTTAGTGCTCAATTAGCACTAATAACTTTAATTGCAATGGTACTTTATCTATTATTAAAAATAATCACATACTTACCTTTGCGAAGTTTGGCTGAAAAAGGAATTATTCTGGGTGCTTCACAAAATAGTTATTTAATGGAAACTATACGTGGAATCAGAGCAATAAAGCAATATAATAAACAAGATGAGCGCTCTAACAATTGGCTTAGTTTGTTTGTTAATCAGACAAATAACTCCTTATCAAGTCAAAAATTAAGTATAGTAATTTCAATAATTAATAAATTTATATTTGGAGTTGAGAATTTATTAATTATATGGTTTGGTGCAAATCTTGTAATTGATAAAACATTTACTATTGGTTTTCTTACAGCATTTATTGCATATAAAACTCAGTTTTCAACTAGGTTTTCAAGCCTTATTGATAGCTATTTTCAGATAAAAATGTTGAGTCTTCATGGTGAAAGATTGAGTGATATCGTTTTAACAGATCAAGAAGATGTAACAGCTTTTGAATTAACGCCAAATGTAAAACAGGAAATTAAAGGTCAGATTAAAGCAGAGAATATTAGTTTTAAATATGGAGATTTCGAAGCTGAAATTATTCAAGAGCTGAATTTAACAATTGACGCAGGTCAGAGTATTGCACTTACAGGACCGAGCGGATGTGGAAAAACAACATTTTTAAATTTACTTAATGCATCTTTAGAACCAACCTCGGGTGAAATCTTTCTTGATAATATTCCATTTTCACAATTAGGTACAAAAAACTTAAGGTCGTTAATAGCCTGTGTCGACCAAAATGATACTTTATTTGCTGGTAATATTATTGAGAATATTAGTTTTTTTGATTCTAATGTAAATCTTGAATGGGTTGAGCGATGTGCTGAAATGGCAGGTATTCATAATGAAATAATTAAGATGCCTATGGGATATTGGAGTTTGGTGGGTGATATGGGAAGTAGTTTGTCGGGAGGGCAGAAACAAAGAATACTAATTGCACGTGCTCTTTATCAAAAACCTAAAATACTCTTTATGGATGAAGCCACAAGTCATTTAGATATACGAAAAGAAAAAGAAATTAATCAAATGATTTCTGAGTTAAAAATTACCAGAGTTATTATTGCCCATAGAAAAGAAACAATTATGTCTGCTGATCGTATAATTTCACTTAAGGAGGGAAAAATATGCTTTGATAAGATCAAATGATCTCTCAAATTTTAAGCTTTGAAACTTTATACTTTTAAGAATTATTTTTATGATTAAACTTGATATCTCACTTAATAAATTTCGGAATGAATTCCAAAGTAAAAAACCATTTCTTGTTAGAAAATCTTTTGTCTCTCAAATAACAGATCGACAAATTGATGAAATAGTGCTGCGCGCAGATATTATTCAAGATGACTTTAAACTTAATTTTGAAGGAAAAGTTCTACCAAAAAATAAATATGTTGAAAGTTTTCAAGATGTAGGAAAAGTACGGCATCGGTTTATAAAAGCAGCACTAGTTGATTATATGAGACGTGGTGCGACTCTTATTGCTAATAAATTATATAATGAGCCTTTAATATATAATTATCATAAACAAATTGAAGAAATAGCAAATCGACCTGCATTATCAAGCCTATATATCAGTTATGGGAATGAAGATGATAGCTCCTTCCGTGCTCATTGGGATACACGTGATGTATTTGTTTTACAATTAGTAGGGCGAAAAAAATGGATATTACATGAGCCAAATTTTGAATATCCTTTACCAAGCCAACAAAGTAAAGATATGGAACACGTGGTAAAATGTCCAACAACTGAACCTTATATGGAAGTTATTTTAGAGGAAGGTGATTTATTATATGTTCCTAGAGGATGGTGGCATGATCCAGTACCATGTGGAGAGCGCACAGTTCATTTAAGTGTAGGTACATATGCCATTTATAGAAACGATTATTTACATTGGATTATTCAAAATATCTTGCCAAGTTATTCTGAAGCTAGAATGCATTTAGATTCATATAATTCTATTGATGACTTGACTGCATATGCAAATCTTATTCATGAGAAATTAACTGATCCGGAATTATTAAGAAATTTTCATCGCTTACATGCTGTTGAGCACTATAGAACTAATGATACATTAAATTTAAATAGTTTATGTGATCCTAATATTGAAGAAATACCTGAAGAAAAATCACTATATATTAATTTATTTCATTGCGTGGAGGATTTAGAAAAAGATATTATTGCTAATGGTACTTTTTTAAAAATTGAAAGTAGGCCTGAAATGGGAAAAGTTTTACAATGTATACTTGATCATCCAGGTATTTCTACTTATACATTGCTTAAAAAAATGCCAAATCTTGACAAAAAGTATATCAAAAATATGCTTTTTAAATTAGCTTGTTTTGATATTATTCGCTTTGAATAATATTTTATACTTTTAAATTATAATTTTATTCTAAAATGAGGCTTTAAATGCGAACTTTAAATATAGAAGAACTTGAAACTATTGGTGGCGGTGCAGGTGAATCTGGTTCTTCTGCAAAAGGGACTATTACTGATGGTGTTGTTGGATGGGCTATCGGTGAAATGGCTGATAAAACACAAGAGTATATCGATGCCTATGATAGAGGCGGGATGACTAGCGTAATTGTTGAAACTCCAGCATTTGAAGCAATAATTGGTGCTACTTCAATGATTGGTGAAGCATTAAATGGAGGAACTGATTATTGTGGTGGTAGTACAGATTACAGTTAATTTATAAATGGATAAGGCAACTACTCTTTTATAGAGTAGTTGTTAAGTATTTTGTATAGAGAATTTATATTATGAATTTGGATTATTTTGGTTTTGGTGTTACTAGATTTATTATTGTTTTTCTAATAGTTAGTTTATTTTCTCTCTTACTTCGCTTTGTTTTTAGTTTTGATAATAATAATTCAATAGAAATTGGTACTTATCTAACTTATATACTTTTTATCTATTTAGGATATATATATACTAAAAATGCTAAGGGTTTAAGATATTTAAACTCTTTGTTTTTATCTTTTTTAGTAATTTCAATATTTATTATAATTTGTGTTGCTTTTGGTTATTTTGATCTAAAAGGCGCTTTTCGCTCTTTACTATTATATTTATTTTTAATGCAACTTGGATCATTAATATTTTTTATTAAGACCAAGTTTTTGAAATAATAGGAAATTAAGATTTATTAAAATAATCGAGTTCACTAACACTTAACTTTAAATATTTATTTGTTTTTGTTGTATATATCCATTTTAATCAAAGTTTCAAAAAGGCGAGTTTATCTCGCCTTTTTTATTATTCAATTCCTAGCAAACGTAGAAGTGCCGTGCCAACAGCGGCCAAACAAATCACCAATAAAAGCGGAACTTTTTTCCAAACCAAGAACAGTGCTAGTGCCACCCCAAATATACGCGCGAAACCTGCGAAATGTTGGCCTTCAAAAAATGTAGTGGTCACCGCAATGGCACAGAGCAAAACGGTTGCGCCATTTGAGAGTAGAACTTGGTATTTTTCAGAAAACGAAAACTTGGCACCTAAGTGAAAGCCAGCAAAACGAATACCATACGTTCCAAGTGCAAGTAGGGCTATTCCTACAATAATAAGTAACTGTTGACTCATTTTTTTCTACCCCATATTAAGCCAAAAAGCGAAATCAGAATTGGAAGCCCTGAGGCCAAAAAAGGTGTAGTCATCAGTGCTAAAGTTGATCCGGCAAATGCAGCTTTTCGAGTCGATTTATTCTTTAAAGCATTAAAAGTAAGAGCAATTAAAATGGTAGGAAAAATGGTATCTAAACCAAATGTTTTTGGGTCTGGAATAGCACTGCCAATAAAATAGCCAGCCGTGACACCCAGTGGCCAAGTCAGCATAATGCCTATACCACACAACCAATAAGCAGCTTTTTTTGTCTCGAAGTCAGGTTGTGCCATGCCAAACAAAACGCTTTCATCGTTCATGATGTGAGACCCAAAATACTGAGAGAATTTGCCTCGGATTAGTTCATTGACCGCAATACCAAAAGGTAGATGTCTTAAATTGACGAGTAGTCCTGCAATTGCAGCCGCAATTGGACTACCACCTACCGCCAAGAATCCAATAAAGATAAATTCAGCAGTTCCTGCGAGCACAAATACGGACAGGCAAAGTGGAATCCAGAGTGCTAAGCCATAACTTGCAGCGAGTGAACCTAAAGACATACCAACCACGCTGGTTGCTAGACACACAAAGAAAATCGAGCGAGTAGTGTCTTTACTAAGTTTTTTAATCAGAGAGTATGTAGACATAGCATGATATAACGAACGATTTTCCATTATAATGAATAAGTCTGATTGTTTTGTCAAAACGAACGATCGTTTTTTTTATAGAACGGGTGTGGTGAATGTCTCAGCCAATTGAAATTATTGCCAAAGGTTTAACGCGTGAACGCCAAAGAGCAGGTCTTTCATTGGCAGAGGTTGCGCGCCGTGCAGGGGTTGCCAAATCTACACTTTCTCAATTAGAGGCAGGGCAAGGTAACCCTAGCATTGAAACTTTATGGGCACTTTGTGTTGCACTCAATATTCCATTTGCACGTTTAATGGAAGAACCGAGCAATCAAGTGCAAGTCATTCGCTGTGGCGATGGACCAACTGTCAGCTCTGAGATTGCCAATTACAAAGCAATTTTGTTGGCAACCTGTCCTCCTCATGCGCGCCGAGATGTGTATTTATTGATTGTTGAACCGGGTGAAGATCGACTTTCAGAACCACATCCGGTCGGTTCTGTAGAACATATTATCGTGGTTGAAGGTAAAGCTTTGGTGGGTTTAATTGATGAAGCGGTTGAGCTTGGCGTCGGAGATTATATTTGTTATCCAGCTGATCAAAAACATATATTTAGAGCCTTGGAAACAGGCACAAAAGCGTTATTAATTTCTGAACAAAACTAAAGTATTTCAAACTGCTTAAAATAAAAATTAAAAGCTATTTAGCCTCACTTAATACAAAAAGGGCCAATTTTGCGTATAAATTTTGCAATTGGCTCTCTCTTTTATTACAAAAATGGCTCTCGTTTCTTGAGAGCCGAAACGACAAATTAAAGCCATTGGAAGTATGCATACGGAAGCGCCGGATAAGCTCAGTGAATTTTCTGTTTTAGGAGTTGAGCAGAACGGCTAAATTTTTAGGGGATATTTTTTGGCTTCGGAGGATTTCCGAGACTAGCCGATATCCTCCATATATTAAGGAAAATGATATGGCAGCTCATCAAAATGGTTCTGAAGCCAATCACTCCCAAAGTTTAAAACATGGACTTAAATCACGCCACTTAACCATGATCTCGATTGCTGGGGTTATTGGTGGCTCTCTCTTTGTTGGCTCAGGCAGTATTATCTACAACACCGGTCCGGTGGTTTTTCTAACTTATGCTTTAGGTGGTTTACTCGTTTGGTTCATCATGCGTATGTTAGGCGAGATGGCCGTTTTAAATCCCGACAGTGGCTCTTTTTCAACTTATGCGGATCGTGCGATTGGTCGTTGGGCAGGGTTTTCAATTGGTTGGTTGTACTGGTGTACGCTGGCAATGCTCATGGGCTGGGAAGCTTATGTAGCAGGAAAAATTTTAAATAACTGGTTCCCGTTTATACCGATCTGGGTCTATATGACCGTGGTGATTGGTGCACTAGTTGCTGTTAATTTACAAAACGTCAAGAACTATGGTGAATTCGAGTTCTGGTTTGCACTCATCAAAGTTATCGCGATTGTTGTTTTCCTTGTGATTGGTAGCTTAGCGATCATGCATTTATGGCCTTGGGGCAATCCGGCTGCATCTGGTATTAGTAACTTAACTTCTCAAGGCTTTATGCCAAATGGCGGTTCATCAGTGATTACCGCCTTGCTTGGGGTGATGTTCGCCTATATTGGCGCTGAAATTGTGACTGTAGCAGCAGCAGAGTCGGCAAATCCATCTAAAGAAATTCGTAAAGCTTCAAACTCTGTGGTTTGGCGAATTATTTTATTCTACGTTGGTTCAATGTTCGTTGCGGTATGTTTAATTCCTCACAACAATGAACTTTTGAAAGATTCAACTTGGGGTACTTATAGCGTTACGTTGTCTGCTCTTGGTATTCCGGGCGCGCGCCATATCGTAAATTTTGTAGTGTTAACGTCGGTATGTAGCTGCTTTAACTCGGCGCTTTACACATGTTCACGAATGTTATTCTCGTTGTCTAAACGTGGTGATGCACCGAAAAGTTTTGGCTCTGTAAACAGTAAAAGTAGTCCGTGGGTGGGCGTGATTGTGTCATGCTTCTTCTCTGTAATTGCCGTGGTTTTAACTGCAACTAAGAGTATGGATGTGTATGACTTTTTCATGCTAACAACAGGTGCAGCAACACTATATGTGTACTTAACCATTGCTTATTCTCAGCTTCGTATGCGTAAAAAGTTAGAAGCTGAAGGCGTGAAAATTGACTTTAAAATGTGGATGTTCCCTTACTTAACTTACGTGGTGATCTTTGCAATTATTGGTGCAATTCTTACCATGTTGATTGAAGGCACCTATTTTAAAGAAGTGATTTACACTACAGCGCTATTCGGCATTATTGTGTTCTTTGGATTGTTGTCTGAAAAGCTAGGTTGGGGTAAAGAGCGTAGAGCGACTCATTTAACTCATAGCCATGAAGAAAAATTAGTTTAAATTTTTAAATAAAAAAGAGCCTCACTGTGAGGCTCTTTTTTATTTGGCTTAGTACGAGAAAACAACTAATTCAGCGTAGGTACGCCTGCTTCACGTAAGCATTGGAGCAAAACGCCAAAAGCCATCACCATGTCTTTTTCATTTACACAGGCAAAGCCCATCAGCAGTCCACGTTCGGCATGTGCATGCGACTGCATGTAGTACTGAGACAGTGGACGAACTTTAACGCCACGTTCAAGCGCAGTCGCCGCAATCGCGACATCATCACAAGTGTTCGGCAGTTTTAAAACCAGATGTAACCCTGCTGCTTCGTCATATTCATGAATAAATTCGGGGCCAAGGTAGCGTTGAATTAAACTCACCAAGTAGTCACGGCGTTTACCATAGAGCAGGCGCATACGGCGAATATGCGCTTCATAATGGCCTTCACGAATAAATTCAGCGAGAGCCTTTTGCTCAAGCAAATGCCCACCACGGTAAAGCTCAGCTGCGACAATACGTAGCGGTGAAAATAGCGGCTTAGGGACGACCAAATATCCAATTCTTAAAGATGGATAAATGGTTTTACTAAACGTGCCCATATATAAAACAGGTGCGTTATTTTCTAAGCCTTGCAAAGATGGATAAGGCTGGCCCGAGAAACGGAACTCACTGTCATAGTCATCTTCTACAATCCAGCTATTGTGCTGACGTGCGATTTGAATCAATTGTCTGCGTCGATCAAGGCTTAAATGAGAACCAAGCGGATATTGGTGTGAAGGGGTGACAAAAATGAGTTTAGGCGGCTTTGCCGGATTTTCTTCAGGAATAATACCTTCAGCATCGACAGGCATGGGCTGAATATCGAGGCCATTAATTCGTAATGTATTACGCATTCCCCAATAAGCGGGATCTTCAATCCAGACTTTATCTCCCATATCGCTGAGTGCACGTGAGACTAAATCAATCGCTTGATGAATGCCTTCGGTAATAATAATCTGGTCTGCATCGCACTGAACTGAACGTGCAACACGTAAGTAATCTGCCAACGCACTTCGAAGCTCTATACAGCCACCAGCGTTGCTATAAATCAGGCGGTTAATGTCCGGTTCGCGGCTTAAGCGTGCTTGAATACGGCTAAAAATATGATGAGGGAACTCGGTAACATCGGGCGCACCCGGAACAAAAGCGCCCCATTGATGTGGTGAGGCCGCAGCATAGCCTAATAAGTTTGAACCACGCTGTGAGAGGGCATAAGAACTTTGAACACTTGGACTAGAAACGACTTTTTTCTTATTTTGTGTATTTAAAAAACTCTCTGGTAACTTTTCGGCAACCCAAGTGCCATGTCCTGTCCGTGCTTCTAAGTAGCCTTCAGCCTGTAGTTGTTCGTAGGCGCTCAGCACCGTATTTCTTGAAACATGAATTTCACTGGCTAAGTCGCGTGATGCAGGTAGACGAGTCTTCGGCTGGATGACTCCATCAATAATGGCACCACGCAGGCAACGGAAAAGGCGTTGATGTAGTTTCCCTTCAGTGTCCTGTTGGAGTCGTTGCAGCAAATGATCTCCAAGTAAACTACGCAATTGGCTCTCTCCTACAGTTAAAAAGTGGCTCTCGTCAGTTGGCGTCAGACGAGCGAAATTACATGCATAGGCAGTCGTTGTAAAGCACCCTGAAAATTAAGCACAGGATGCAAGAAACCAAAGCTGCAACTGATGATGAAAATATGAGGGAATCAAATGGATAATCAACATTCTGCACTTAACGCACGTAAACAGCAAGCAACTCCACGTGGTGTAGGCGTGATGTGTCAGTGGTATGCGGAAAAAGCTGAAAATGCCACGCTTTGGGACAAGGAAGGCAACCAATTTATCGACTTTGCTGGTGGTATCGCGGTTTTAAATACAGGCCATCGCCACCCTAAAGTAATTGCAGCGGTGACTGAACAACTCACTAAATTTACGCATACTGCCTATCAAGTTACGCCATATGAAAGCTATGTGGCTTTAGCTGAACGTATTAATGAACGCGCGCCAATTGCAGGTCCTGCGAAGGCAGCTTTTTTCACAACAGGTGCAGAAGCAGTTGAAAATGCTGTGAAGATTGCCCGTTCTTATACAGGTCGTCACGGCATTATCACGTTTGGTAACGGTTTCCACGGCCGTTCATTTATGACTATGGCAATGACAGGTAAAACTGCACCTTACAAACGTGATTTCGGTGTTATGCCAGCGGGTGTGTTCCACGCACGTTACCCTGTACCTGCTAAAGGTATTTCAGTAGATGCGGCAATTGAAAGCGTTGAAGATATTTTCAGTGAAGATATTGCACCACATGACGTTGCAGCAATTGTACTTGAGCCAGTACAAGGTGAGGGCGGTTTCAATGTTGTGCCAGCCGAGTTCTTAAAACGTTTACGCGCAATTTGTGACAAGCACGGTATTTTACTTGTTGCTGATGAAGTTCAATCTGGTTTTGCCCGTACTGGTAAATTGTTTGCGATGAACCATTATGAAACTAAAGCAGACCTCATCACGATGGCGAAAAGCTTGGGCGGTGGTTTCCCTATTTCGGGTGTTGTGGGCCGTGCAGAAGTCATGGATGCGCCAAACCCGGGTGGTCTAGGCGGTACTTATGCAGGTAGCCCAATTGCAGTTGCAGCTGCGCATGCTGTGATTGACGCGATTGAAGAAGAAAACCTATGCGACCGTGCAAATGAATTAGGCGCTGAGTTAGTTGCTACGCTTAAAGATATTCAGCAAGCAACAGGTGACGTGGTCACTGATATTCGTGCATTAGGTTCAATGGTTGCAGTAGAACTTGAAACTGCTGAACAAGCAAAAGTTGTACAAAACTATGCAATGGAAAACGGGTTGTTACTTCTTACTTGTGGTAAATACGGTAATGTAATTCGTTTCTTATATCCATTAACCATTCCTGCTGAGCAATTCCGTCAAGGTCTTGATATCTTGAAACAAGGTTTTGCAATGCTAAAAGCAGGTAGTGCAAAAGCAATGGAGCAATCTGCATGATTCAAAATAATTTGCAGTATTTATTAAAACATCCTGATATTTCATTAGAAGCACCTGCATCAAATGACTATATCGAGGTGAATGATGCTGCTACAGGTGAAACTTTGGCATGGGTAAAAACCTATGACCGCGCAGGGGTTGAAGCTGCAATTAACCGTTCGGCAAAAGCGCAAGCTGCTTGGAAAAAGCAAACTGCCTTGGCGCGTGCTGATGTGTTATTGGCATGGTACAACCTCATGCTTGAGCACAAAGAAAATCTGGCACAGATTTTAACGGCTGAGCAAGGTAAGCCGTTGGCAGAAGCACGTGGGGAAATTGGTTATGCAGCATCATTTATTCGCTGGTTTGCCGAGCAAGCACGTCGTATTGATGGTGAAGTGTTAACACCTACTCAACCAAATCAACGTCTGCTCGTAATTAAACAAGCAATTGGTGTTACTGCCGCGATTACACCGTGGAACTTCCCGGCTGCTATGATTACGCGTAAAGCAGGCCCAGCGATTGCTGCGGGCTGTTCTATGTTGGTTAAACCAGCAGAACAAACGCCGTTAACCGCTTATGCACTTGAAGTATTGGCTTTACAGGCAGGCTTACCAGCCGATGTTTTAATTAACATTAGTGGTGATGCGGTTGAAGTCGGTAAAACCCTATGCGAAAGCGATATTGTTCGTAAGTTAAGCTTTACAGGTTCAACACAAGTTGGCCGTATCTTGATGCAACAATGTGCGCCAACCATTAAGAAACTTTCGCTTGAACTCGGTGGTAATGCACCAGTTGTGGTATTTGACGATGCTAACCTTGAACAAGCAGTTCAGGGCATTATGGCAAGTAAATATCGCAACAGTGGTCAAACCTGTGTGTGTGCTAACCGTATTTATGTTCAAGACGGTATTTATGATGCGTTAGCAGAGCGTTTGGTTGAAGCCGTATCTAAGCTTAAAGTTGGTGATGGCCGTCAAGAAGGTTCAACTCAAGGCCCTTTAATTGATGAAGATGCAGTTGCAAAAGTTCAGTCTCATATTGCAGATGCAACTGAGAAAGGTGCAACAGTTCGTATCGGTGGGCAGCGTTCAGCACTTGGCGGTACATTCTTTGAACCGACTGTGTTAACTGGCGTAACACAAGACATGAAAGTGTCTAAAGAAGAAACTTTTGGTCCGCTTGCACCACTGTTCCGCTTTAAAACTGAAGATGAAGCAGTGGCAATGGCGAACGATACCGAGTTCGGTTTAGCTGCTTATTTATTTACTCAAAGCACAGCTCGTCAATGGCGCGTGGGTGAGGCACTTGAGTACGGTATGGTCGGCATTAACACGGGCGCGATTTCAAACGAAGTTGCTCCGTTTGGTGGCGTAAAACAGTCAGGTCTAGGCCGTGAAGGTTCAAAATTTGGCATCGAAGAATATGTCGAAATGAAATATCTCTGCGTAGACTTATCTGAGTAAGGAACAAAACAAGTTCGTTTTGTTCTGAACGAAAACATGCAGCTATGCTGTATGTGATGTTTCACAAAAAAACCGGACATGCCCATTCATGACCGGTTTTTTTATTTAAGTTGGCAAATACCCTTCATGGCTTTCAGGTAAACGTCTGAGTTCTTCAATTAGCGTTTCAATGAGTTTTTCGACCACCAGACGTTGGCCTTTTCGGGACACATAAACCAGTTGTAACATGCCAATATTCGACTTCCATTCAGGAAGAATATGAACCAGTGTGCCTTTACGAATTTCCGATTCAACGGTTAAAAAGGGCAGGTCAGCAATACCTAAACCATCCATCACAGAATAATAAACACCAGCCAAATCATTACTTTTGATTCGTGGTTGATAAGGCACATCAACTGATTCACCATTTCGAATATTGCATAAATGCCAAATATAGTTTTGCTTTTGAGTACCTAAGCTAATACTTGGAAACTCTTGTAATTCAGAATAATGTTCAATAGTGCGGCCTTGTAGTAATTCAGGCGAAGCCACTAGACAGTGATCGGTTTTAATCACATCACGAACAATTAAATTCGAATCTTCATTCGGTTCGAAATTGGTCCGAATCGCGAGGTCGATGTCATCATGCAAGATATCAACTCGGCGGCTCGTTAGCTCAAGAGATATTTCAACTTTAGGGTAAGTTTTTAGAAACTGATTTAAAATTTTTCTAATTTGAAAATGCATCATTAAAGGCGGGCAGCTGACTTTTACCAGACCCTGAGGCTCACTTTTTTGCCTTAATAACACGTTTTCTGCACATTCAACTTGAGCAATAACTTTGCAGCATTCTTCATAAAATTCTTGGCCCAAATCGGTCACTTTAAAATGGCGGGTTGTTCTTTGAATCAGGCTGACATTAAATTTATTTTCAAGGTCAATAATGCGTCGGCTGAGCTTGGATTTACTTATATTTTCAGCTTCACTGGCCGCACTAAAGCCGCCGTGTTTTACGACTAAATAGAAATAATAAAAGTCATCAAAAGAGCTTATCAATTTCAGATCAATCCATTTAAATTTAAGATTAGAGCGCTTAAGCACTCTAATCTTATCAATTCAGCTTATTTTTGCGATGTATTAAAGCTATAGCTTGTCATTAGGTTGCGGTAATCTGGAATATGATTTGAGAAGA
The DNA here is from genome assembly GCF_000588255.1 of Acinetobacter sp. 1424608. Classification (NCBI taxonomy): domain Bacteria; kingdom Pseudomonadati; phylum Pseudomonadota; class Gammaproteobacteria; order Moraxellales; family Moraxellaceae; genus Acinetobacter; species Acinetobacter sp. 1424608. Next base: position 69,601 of record NZ_JFXL01000003.1, on the reverse strand, counting down.
GAGCACCTAAGCCTTCTACATCATTACGCCAGTCACGGTGTAACTCACATGCCATACCAAACCAAGTCATCAGCTGAGCACCTGCTTTTGACATACGGTCCCAAGCAGCATCACGGGTTAATTCATTGAAAGTACCAGAAGCATCAGTAATCACAAATACTTCGAAGCCTTCTGCGAGTGCAGATAGTGCAGGAAATGCCACACAAACTTCGGTCACCACACCTGCAATAATTAGCTGTTTTTTACCTGTCGCTTTAACTGCTTTTACGAAGTCTTCATTGTCCCATGCATTAATTTGACCAGGGCGTGGAATAAATGGTGCATCTGGAAAAAGTTCTTTTAGTTCTGGAACTAAAGGACCGTTTGGACCATTTTCAAAACTGGTCGTTAAAATAGTCGGTAAGTTAAAATATTTTGCTGCATCTGCAAGCGCTAATACATTATTTTTAAATTTATCAGGATCGATATCTCGAACTAAAGAAAGTAAACCTGCTTGGTGGTCAACTAAAAGAACCGCAGCATTATCCTTGTCTAAACGTGCGTAATCTTGAGCCATTTTTATATCCTCATGTTATCAAAATAAATAATCAAAATTATTAAGTAGGTCATTCGTGCCTAAAATTATGCTAGTTGAGTTTATTGTCGTGATTAAGTCTAAAAAATAGGATTAAGAATTTTAAAAATAGGACGATCTTTTAAAGAATCCCGCAAACTTTATGATTGTCTCATATATGAAATAATGTGTTGCTAATCCTGATCTATAAACTGCAATTATTGAGGCGTAAAATCAATCTCAGTTCAAGAAAATCCTACATATATAGGAGAGATCAGATGAAGAAATTTCTTGGTGCATATCAAAATAACCACATGCATTGGGTTGGTGATGGTTTCCCTGTATATAACCTGTTCTCTTATGACCGTTTAGGCCAAACCCTAAGCCCATTTTTGTTACTGGATTATGCAGCGCCTTATAACTTCTCACCAACCACCGAACAACAAGGTGTAGGGTCACATCCTCACCGTGGCTTCGAAACCGTGACGATTGCCTACCAAGGTGAAGTGACACATAAAGACTCAAGTGGTGGTGGTGGAACCATTAAAACCGGTGACGTGCAATGGATGACTGCGGGTGCAGGAGTGTTACACGAAGAGTTCCATTCTCCTGAATTTGCAGAGCATGGCGGCTTGTTTGAAATGGTGCAATTGTGGGTAAATTTACCTTCACATTCAAAAATGACCCCTGGAAAATATCAAGCGATTGAAGCTAAAGATATTCCAGACATTGCGCTAGACGAGCACGGTAGCCATTTGCGTGTGATTGCAGGTGAATATGCAGAGGCAAAAGGTGCAGCAACGACGTTTAGTCCATTAAACGTATGGGATGGTAAGTTAGTCAAAGGCCAAAAACACACCCTTTATGTGCCTGAAGGGCATACCACACTTGTGGTGATATTAGAGGGTGCGGTTGTCATTAATGATACAAACCGTCTTGAAGGTAAAACTGTTGCGATTTTATCTCGTGAGGGAGTTGAGTTTAGCTTAAATGCTGAAGAAGACACTAAATTCTTAGTGTTAACTGGTCAACCACTGAATGAACCAATCGAAGGCTATGGACCATTTGTGATGAATACCAAAGCTGAGATTATGGAAGCGATTGATGATTTTAATCGTGGAAAATTCGGTTCAATCATGCAAGAAGCATAAATTGCTAAGCTGTTCTTAAAAATCTTTAAAAGCAAAGTAATAAAAAGCCCGCTATCAAGTGTGAATAGCGGGCTTTTTCGCTGTAAAGTTTCTATTTTTATGATGGATATCATTATTGTGTCGGCATTGTTTTGTGTGATTTAGTTCTCATTATTATGATGCCATGATATCGCAAAAAGGATTGCTTGTAAAACGAATGATATAAATATAGTTAAATTATCTCATTTTATTTAAAAGAATTTTTTTAAATTTTTAAAAAATATAGGTTTTTATGCACTCATCTTCTTTTGTAAAATTTTATGAATGACAGCTTCTCTAATTCGTTTAAATTCTTCTATATAAATTGATGCAAAAAATAAAAATCTGGTAGTTTTTAATACGGTGTTTTTTTAGGGTATGAGTGATAATCAAAAAAATTCTCGAAAAATGGGACATCATTTTGGATATCGCAATTATTGGCAGTGGAATGGCAGGACTTGCAGCAGCAAGAATCCTGAAAGATGCAGGACATACAATCACGATATTTGAAGCACTTCCTGGCCGGGGAATGGACAGTCATAGCATTGAGTTCGATGGTGGGATTATTGATGCACCATTGCGTGTTATGAACCCGCATCTATGGAAAAATACACTTAGCCTTGCTGCACACTTAGGTATTAAAACTTTTCCAGTACGTACCTACATGTCTTGTAGCTGGTTATTCGAAGATCGTACGGAAACATGGTTAACCACATCTCGTAGTCGTATTGGTAATTTCCCAATTATCAATAACCGTAAAGGCATTCAGCAATATGGCTGGCGTCTTGTTAAAGGAATGTTGCAATTAAAAACTGCGATTCACCAGTTTTTCAAATCTAAAAATCAAGATATTACTCTCGCTGAATTTATTAATCAGAACGATATTGAAGAAGTATTCTGGCATGGTGTAGTAATGCCGGTGCTTTATACCATTTGTACATGTAACCCAAAAACAATTGGTGACTGGCCTGCGAAAAACCTTCTTGAGTTTTTGCGTCATTTAACTGATGGCGACATGTTGTTGCGTATGAAAGGTGGTACACCTGCATTTGTAGACAGCTTAATTAAAGGCATTGATATCCATAGCGGTTCGGCAATTAAAAAAGTTGAGCTACAAGGTGAAAAGGTTCTGGTCGAAAATGAGAAAGGTGACCAAGGTACATTTGACCGCGTTATTGTGGCGACACCAACTTCAAAACTTGAAGAGTTCTTAAATCCTGAACAGTTTGCAGAAGATATGAATCTGCTTAAACAGTTCCGTTTCGAACAAGGTGATTTGGTTATTCATACAGACGCAACAGTGATGCCGCCACGCCGTAAAGACTGGTCAGTGCTCAGCTATATGATGGACCGTAAGTTTACTCGTCAGCAGTTTACGGTTTGGATGAACGCGGTAGAGCCATCGCTTGTGGGTAAAAATCCTGTATTCCAGACTTGGCGTCCAGTGACTGATATTGACCCTAAAAAAATCATTTCAAAAGTGACCTTAACGCGTGCAGTTGTAGACTCACAAACCATTGCCTTAAACAAAGAGCTACAGCAACGTCACTTAGAACCAAATCGTAAAGTATTCTACTGTGGTTCATGGTCATGTGATGGTTTGCCAATTTTAGAATCAGCCGTGACTTCAGCAATGCATATTGCTGAAATCTTAGGTGCACCTTTACCATTTGTAGGATTAAAGCCTAAGGTTGAAGTTGCCCCAGAACTCGGTTACTAAAATTGTGAAAACAAAAGTTCGAGCAGCTCTTTCTCGCCTCGTTCCCCATAAATATGCAATTGATGCATCAAGTTTGGGGGATAGTGAAGAGCTTGCTTGGACAAATTTGGGTTTTTGGAAAAATACCCAAACCTACCGTGAAGCTTGTCGCCAACTAGCCGACCATTTGGCTCAAGCTGTCAATTTAAATTCAAAAGATCATTTACTTGATTTAGGCTGTGGGCAGGGCGCAAGTTTGTTGCACTGGTTACAGTACTATCACCCCAAAAGCCTCAGTGCAGTCGAACTACAGGCCTCGTGTGTTAATAAAATTCAAAAACTTATTCCTGAAATAAGCCAGATTTTCTGTGGTTCATTTTTAAATTTAAAACAATTTGAATTTAAACAACCTTTCGATGTGGTGCTCTGTATTGATGCGGCTTATCACAGTCATTTAAATTCATTTCTTGATTCGGTTACGCCAGTTTTAAATTCAAAAGGACGATTAGGTTTTCATTACTTGATGCGTGCCGACTCATGTCAGAACATGACAGCCTTTCAAGAACAAAAGCACCGTTATTTACTTAAGGCAGCCGATGTCACTTGGGATGCTGTGCCAACCGAAGACATACTGAAAACTACCTTGGAACAACAAGGTTTTACAGATATTAAAATCGAAGACTTGTCAGAACAGGTATTATTAGGTTTTTCACAATATATTCGAAATCAACAAGGACAAAGCCATAGTCGAGGGTTGGCAAAGTTTAAAATTCAAATGACTGCAAAGTTGTGCCAACAACTCTATCAATATGGATATGTCCGTTATATTCAAATAACAGCAATAAAAAAATAGGATGTGCCATGTCAGTTAAATATCAAGGATCATGTTTATGTGGAGCTGTAAGCTATCAAAGCGATGCAGAGCCACGTTATAGTTTTAATTGCCATTGTCGAGATTGCCAAAAAGCCACAGGTTCGGCCTATGCGCCCATCGCTTTTTTTCACCAATCTGAATTGAAAATAACTGGCGAACTTAAATATTTTGAGACCGTCGGTTCTTCTGGCCGTCCTATTAAAAGAGCTTTTTGCCCGACTTGCGGTTCTCAGCTTTTTGGCTTACCTGAACTTGTTCCTGAAATGATTTCAATACGTGCAGGTACTTTGGATGACCCAAGTCTCTATCATCCTAAAGCGGAGGTTTTTGTGAGTCAGGCCTATGCTTGGGACATGTTGAACCCAAACCTTAAACACTTTGAAAAAATGATAGAGAAGAGCAAGAAATAAGGCTTAATTAAAGAAGCCAAATATTGCCAAAGCACAGATTAAAGTAAAACTGCCAAGAGCTAAAAATAATATGGTTTTTCTAAATTTTAGCTGAGGCATTTTACTTATAATGATAATAAGGCATGCAAGTATGATCACTAAAGGTTGAAAAACATTTGATGGTAGAGTAAACATCTTGTTCCTTGTTGTTTTTAAATTTATTTTAGAAATAAAGTAATAAACTCATTATATTGTTTTCTTATTTAATTGACGAACAGAAATTCTTTATAAATTCATATTTTTTATTTCATAATGGGCAAATCAAGTTTTAAATTTAAAAGAACCATGTACGCTTTTTCCTACATCCATTCAGGAAATTGACGTCTTTCTATGGCCTCACGAATTGCCTATGATGAACTCATCAGGAACAGGAAGTTCCAAAACGTAAAACAACAATAATAAGTTTAAGCACCAGGACGTGAGGTATTACAGGATGTATACCTAGTAACGAAATACGAAAAAAGCCCAACAGGAAGTTGGGCTTTTTTCATTTCTTATTAATGAATCTCTTTTTCGTCTAAGGCAACACACCTAAAAGCTATATTTCAAAACCTACAGACAACAAAAAACCCCATAAATCAAATATTCATGAGGTTTAATGATGGTGCCGGCACACGGATTCGAACTGTGGACCTACTGATTACAAGTCAGTTGCTCTACCAACTGAGCTATGCCGGCGATGTGGAGTGAATTTTACAGTTTCTTAAAAAAAATACAAGCCAAAAAATGAGCATTTGGATTTTTTCTATCAATTTTTAAGCGCTTATGCGTTTGAGCGTTAAAAATGGCCTAAGGCTTCAACATATAAATAAAAGAATCAACATGTTCACCACTATTTAAAGTGACGCGAACAGGTACTCTTTCGTACTCTTCGCCTTCAAAGTCATCCAGTAATTTCCAGTTTGCATCTAGATGTTCCGAGCTAAAAACAAAACCTTGCACTTGGTTAGCACTATCATCGAGTACAATTCCCGGATAGCCTAAATCTGCTCCCCAACCTTCATGACGTAGGGTTCCGTTTACCCAGCCTTCCGACCATTGTCCGCCAATATTTTCAAGTATATGGGCATTAGGGCGACCAGGGCCTAAAGTGCCATAAACAAATAAACTCGACATGTAATTTTCCTTTAAATTACTCATTAATGTGCTTTTGCGTGTGCGGTATAAACCACTAAAAATATTCCCAATAATGACAATACAACCGCCAAAGTGACAATCGCACTCCAGCCACCGTGTAACCAGAACCAACCACCTGCCGAACCGACAATACTTGAACCCATATAGTAAAAAAGTAAATACAGAGAACTCGCATGGGCTTTGGCTTGTTTACTTTCAGCACCCACTGAACTACTGGTGAGTGAGTGGGTAATAAAGAAACCCGTGGTAATAAAGGCAATCCCAATAATAATGCCAAAAAGCGAGCTGAGCAGGGTCATGAGACTACCCACAATCATGAGCGCGAAACCACTCATCATCATGGTTTTTTTACCAAAGCGATCGGCTAAGCTACCTGCCAACGATGAAGACACCATACCGAAGCTATACGACAAGAAAATAAGGCTAATTTGTGTTTGGCTCAGTGAATAAGGCGCGCCGCTTAAACGGAAAGTCGCGTAGTTAAATAAGGTCACAAACACACTGGTGAGCAAGAAGCCAATCGCAAAAAGGCGTAATAATTTAGTATTGCTTAAATGAGCACGCCACATTTGCATGTGAAAGCCTAAATTTAGTCCTTTTTTCTGCACAAAATTACGCGAAGCAGGCAGAAAGTTTAAAAAGGCAATTGAGCAAATAAAACAGATTGCGCCAAGCAAGCCTAAAGCGGTGCGCCATGAAAAATATTCAACCAAAATACCCATGCCGACACGGCCCATCATGCCACCAAAGGCTGTCCCTGCAATATACAACCCCATAGTTTTACCGAGGTGCTCAGGTGCAATTTCTTCGGCAATCCAAGCCATTGTCACTGCGGGTACACCACCAAGCAATAAACCTTCTAACGCACGTGCCATCAGTAAACTGTGCCAGTTCGGTGTAAACATCGAGACAATATTTAAAATTGCTGCACACAGCATGGACGTAAAGATCACACCGCGACGGCCAATCGCTTGTGAAAAGGCACTCGATAGCACAATCGAAATGGCTAAAAAGGCTGTCGTTAATGACAGTGCCAAAGAACTACTTGCAGGGCTAATCTGGAAACTTTGGCTAAATGCAGGTAACAGTGGCTGTACACAATAAATGAGGGAGAAGCTGGCAAAACCTACGAGGAATAAAGCAAATCCTGCGTGTTTATAGGCTTTAGTCCCTTTGTGAATCCACTCGCGGGAAAGAACGGACGTTGCCTCAGTGTTTAAGGTACTGGGTGTAGATGAAGAGTTCATATCATGACCATGACAGAAAGAAAGAGCAGTGCTTTGGGCATGCTGCATCGAGAAAATTCGATAAATTAAAATTAGCAATTTAGAGGGTATTTTTCTAATATATTTAACAATAGGTCATGATATGTTTTATATATAGCGATGGAACTCAGACATATACGCTACTTTTTAGCAGTAGCAGAAGAAAAAAACTTTACCAAAGCTGCGCAGCGTTTAAACATGAGTCAGCCGCCTTTAAGTATGCAAATACGCGACTTAGAAGAAGAACTCGGTGCAGATTTATTTATTCGGTCACCACATGGAGTGGAGCTGACCGAAGCTGGGCTTGCCTTTTTAAATGCGATACAGCCAGTACAGCAGCGTGTAGAAGATGCAGCCAACCTTGTTAAACAAGTGGCAAATGGAGAAGTAGGTCAACTACGATTAGGGTTTACAGGTACTTCAATGCTGAACCCTCTCATTCCTAAATGTGTTCGCTATTTTCAGCAGCAATATCCGAAAGTAGATTTAAAGCTTGAAGAAGCCAATACCTTATTGCTCATCGACCTATTGCTTGAAGACCGATTAGATGTAGCAATTATTCGCTCACCCCGCAACATTCCAGATAGCCTCATTCTTCAAGAATTATTAGCAGAACCACTCATTGCGGCTTTACCTTCCGAGTCTTTGAGTCTCGATGATTCATCACAAGAAATTGATTTAACCGTACTGCGTGAGCTTGATTTTATTGTCTCGCCACCGTCAGTAAGTGCAGGGCTTTTTGATGCGATTAAACAGGCCTGCCATGAGCGCGGCTTTGAACCAAAAATTGGACAAAACGCCCCGCAAATTGTGTCAATTTTATCGTTGGTGTCTGCAAACTTAGGGGTGTCTTTGGTTCCCGAGTCGACCAAACAATTGCAAATACAGGGTGTGGCTTATCGCTCTTTGAAAGCACCTATCCCTACGGTGGGTTTAGGGCTTGCCTATAAGAAACATGCCCCTTCACAAATGGCGATTAACTTTGCCAGTGTGGTGCAAGTGGCTTGCCACCACGCCAACGAAATTGATGAAATTGGCTAGTTTGATTTCGGTGCTTTATTCATTAAAAAGATGCCTGAAATAATGAAGATTGCGCCATATAAAAAGGATAAAGTCGGCTGTTCATGAATGAAAACCCAAGCCATGAGCGCTGCAAAAATAGGTTCGGAAAGCTCGGTCACTTGCACCTTTGCGGCACTCATATAAGACAACGCTTTGGTGGTGCAGAAAAAGCCGAGTATGGTTGGTAGAACAGCTAAACCAATCAAACCTAAAACAATGTCACTATTAAAATTGATGCTGTGTAAATTTATTAAAAACGGAACTGCAAGATAAACACTACCAAATAGCAATAAATACTTAGTTAGAAACAGCCCGCCGTTTAATTTGAACTTTTTCACTAAAACTGAAAATAGGCCATAACCCGTACCGGCAATTGAGGCATTAATCAGCATTAAAAGGCTATTTTCACCTTTCCACGAAATAATGCTAATCCCAGCAACTGCCAATAATGTTCCAATAAGCGAATGAATGTAGATGCTTTCTTTTAAAATGAACCGACCAAAAAATAGGGCAGAAATAGCAGCTGAAGCCATGAGTACCACCACAACATTGGCCGCAGCGCCGTGGTTATAGGCAATAGTCTCAAAAAAGAATAGCGAGAAAATTCCTAAAAAAGCGCATATAGCAATTTGAGTAAAAACGCTGAGCTTACTTGGAGTGCTGCTAATGTACGCAATCTTTTGGCTGACAGGTACTTTAAATAAAAAAACACTTAAAAAGAAAAAGGCGATAATGGTTTTTAAAAAGGCAATGTCTTGTGGGTTTAAACCACTGTGCATGAGTAATTTACTAATTACACCAATCGATGCATTTAAAGCCGCTGCACACAGTGCAAATAGGGTTCCAATAATTAAATTATTCACTCTTATAATTCTTCCTAAATTTTACGCATGCAGTCTACAGGATTTTTTGGATGAATATTCAATTAAAATAACCAGTTAAGGTTGAATATTTTCGACGGTTTCTTCTGTATGGATTTAACCAGTTTTATAAAAAAACTAAACACTTCTCATAGACTTTTGTTTCAAATAATTGTGATTTATAGCGCTAACTCATATTATATAATTAGTTAATTATTAAAGAATTTTAAAAATGATTAAATCGATTATGACAGGTTGCGCGGTTCTTACACTTTCGGCTTTAACGGTAACTCATGCTGAGTTTTCTTATGAACAAGAATTACAACAAGGCTGTAATAAAGTGAAGCAATACGCAAGCTTAGGTAAGAAAAACTACGACCAAAAACAATATAAAAAAGCGCTCGAAAACTTTCATAACCAAGCCTCTTGGACTGCTTTTTGTAAAGCCAATGAAGATGAAACCACAGTAAAATTTACCGACCGTGATATTGAAGTTGCCAACAATAACGTAGGCTTGGCCTATGCCAAATTGGGTCAGCCACTTTGGGCAAGAGCATGGTTTATGCTCGATGAAAAATCAAAATCTAGCCAGTTTAACCTTCAGCAATTGCCTGCACCTAAAACCTCAAATGACCTGTCGGGTGAGTATGTACGTTACTCAGGTTTTGGTGAGTGGGATCACATTACGGTAAGTCGTAAGCAGGGCCAATATGCCATTGGCTATTCGGGTGTCTATATGGGCATAAGAAGTTTAATTTATGGCCCAAATATGGGTGAGTTTGACACCAAAATGCCGACCAATGCCAAACAAACTATTTATAAAGATCAGGACTGTCGCATTCAACTCGACTTTAAAACCAACGCGAAATTAGGCAATTATATTCAGGTCAAACAAAGCGAAGGTGAGTCGGGTTGTGGCTTTGGACATAACGTTTATGCCGATGGCACTTATTTAAAAGTTGAGTCGGGAAAATAATCTTAAAAATTATAGGAACTAAATAATGAAAAATATATTTGCACGTTTACTACTTCTTTCGACGGTTATTTTGTCTGCACAGGTGTATGCAGAGGTGGCAAATAGCTCATGTAAAGAAGTGAAATTCCAAAAAGCCGATCAGGCGTGGAGTGGGCACTATTATTTACATGGCGTGATGGAAGTCGGTTCGGAACTTTTACTTCAACCAGATGGCAAGTTTAAATGGATGCTTGCAGTGGGTGCGTTAGACCAATATGCCGAAGGTACGTGGTGGAAAAACGGTGACTGTATTGGTTTAAAACCAGAGGCTAAATTTAAAAAGGATTTAAGTATTTTCCCTGAGAGCCTAACGATTTCGGATAAATCCTTAGATGCAGTCTGGCAGGGTGGGCGCCAGCAAGGCACATATAGCAAAGACTAAACTAAAAAAGTCCGACACTAAGTCGGACTTTTTTTATGACTTATATATTAGTGGTTCACTGCAGCAAGTTGCTGAGCGTTATAGCGTGCGCCCATATTTGGGTATCTCGCAATAATGGCTTCAATTTCTGCTAAATCTGCCGCTGTTAAATGAAGGTCTACAGCGCCAGCATTTTCCACAAGACGTTCGATTTTACGCGTACCCGGAATTGGAATAATGTCGTCACCTTGCGCCAAAATCCAAGCCAAAGCCAGTTGAGCCGCTGTCGCATTTTTGCTTTGGGCAAACTCGCTAAATGCTTGCGCCAAGCTTTGGTTATTTTTCCAGTTATCGCCTTGGTAGCGTGGTAACTGGCGACGGAAATCGTTTTCGTCTAGGCTGCCCACATCAAGTGTATTGGTGATTAAACCACGCGAAAGTGGTGAATACGGTACAAGGCTAATGCCTAACTCACGAATGGTTTGCAAATGGGTTTGCTCGAACTCACGAGTAAGTAGCGAGTATTCATGTTGAACCGCTGCAATCGGATGAATTGCATGTGCTTTACGAATGGTTTCAGCCGACGCTTCACTGAGTCCTAAATAACGAACTTTACCTTGTTTGACCAAGTCCGCCATTGCGCCAATGGTATCTTCAACTGGAACATTTGGGTCTATGCGGTGCGCATAATACAAATCAATCACGTCTGTATTTAAGCGTCTTAAACTGTTTTCGACCGCAACTTTAATCCACTCTGGAGAACCGTCGATATAAGACTCTAAAGAGTTTTGCGGGTTAAGGTTGTCTTCTTTATAGCGAAAGCCAAATTTGGTTGCCAAAAATACTTTGTCGCGGTGTTTTTCTAAAACTTTTGAGAGCAAAACTTCATTTGCGCCGTTGCCGTACATGTCGGCGGTGTCCCAAAAGTTAATGCCGAGGTCTAATGCTTTTTCTAGAGTGGCAATGCTTTGTGTGTCGTCTGAGGCACCATAGGCAAAGCTCATTCCCATGCAACCTAAACCAAGTGCTGATACTTTTTCGCCTGTTTGTCCTAAAGTTCTATATTTCATTTTTCACACTCTTTTTGCAAAATCACTTGAGTAGAAAAACTATAAAATGCTTTGGCTCAAACTGACGTATAACATTCAAACCAATAATTATAAAATTCAAACAATCTGATTTTAGGCTACACAGTCTTCGCGGAACTTTTTAGGCGAAAAGCCGGTATTTTTCTTAAAGAAGTTGGTGAAATACGCTGAATATTCAAAGCCTAAGCTATAGGCAATTTCGGAAATATTCCAACTGGTGTGTTGTAGCAGCGCTTTGGCTTCTTGCGTAATGCGCGAGCTAATATGCTCAGACGTAGTTTTACCTGTGGCTTCTTTTACAGCGCGGTTTAAATGGTTTACATGTACCGACAAGCCATAGGCATAGTCATTTGCCGTTTTTAGTTTAAGCTGAAAATGTGGCGAGTCGATGGGGAACTGGCGTTCTAATAGCTCAAAGAACAAATGGCAAATCCGAACCGCAGCATTACTATGTTTTTCAAACTGCTGAGTCGGTTGCATTTTCATGGCTTCATGCACAATCAGGGGCAAATAATTTCTTAAAACGTTGTATTTATGAATATAGTCTGAATTTATTTCATTCATCATCTTTTTGAAAATAAATGAAATTTCTTCAACTTGTTGATCATTTAAAAAATACAGCGGGTCGCCGTCGACTTTAAACAGTGGTGAGTCTTTTAAAAAGCTTTGTCTCGATTCTTGGTTTACAAACTCTTCGGTAAATAGACAAAACCAGCCTGCCTGTTCAGGTGAATTAATTTCCCATGCATAGGGCACCATCGGGTTGGAAAACAGTAAAGCAGGGCGGTCGACTCGTATCCAGCGGTTGGCGTAGTGAAGTTCACCTGTGCCTAAAACCAGTGAAATTTTATAATAATCGCGGCGGCTATAAGGCGTGAGAAACGAGCAGGCATCACGTTGGAACACGTTAAAATGTCCAAACGAAGTTGATGGAACCGAGTAATCGCTATCTCTGGTTAAAGAAAAGCGGCGATAAAAATCATGTATGGTTTCCATGTTTTTGCCTGCATGCGTTATCAATTTATTTAAAGTTATAAAATTCAAACTTTATTTACTGTAGCTTTTATTTATAGCGGGATCAATCTGATCATTTAAACAGGTGGAAAATGAATGATAAATTAATAATGAAAGGATGAACCAATAGAAATAAAAATATTTTATAAATTAATAATATATAAGCATTGACACTTAAAAACTTGATAACTATTCTTTGTTTGCAAACGATTTTGCGGTAGAACGAAAAGGGGGACACTTTCGAGTGTGCTGGTGCTGTACCCAGTCTGCTAACCCCTTATCGATCTGCCACCATGCTATGATAGAGCGATAAGAGGACACCTTCGGGTGTGCTGGTTCTGTGTGTCCAGTCTGCTAACCTTTTATCGTTCTTTCACCACTCTACGATAGAACGATAAGGGAACACCTTCAGGTGTGCTGATTTTTGGGTAAATCAGTCTGCTAATCCCTTTTCGCTCTGTCATCATTTTTATTATTATCATGACATCGTTAAATTTAAGTTGAAGGTCTTTTTAGCTTAAATATCTAATTGAATAAACAACAATAATTATTTAACCAATTTCTATTCAACCTTACATTGACACTTAAAAACACGCGGATTATCCTTTGCCTGCTGGCCACATTGCCAGTCGGTTTTAGCAGACCGTTTACAAAAGGCGCACAACAATGCTGTTTTGGTTTTTGTGCGTTCTCTTAAGTCACGCCTTTATGGTGAGGCTAGGAGGGACACCTTCGGGTGTGCTGGTTTCCTTTTGTACCAGTCTGCTAACCCTTCTAGTCTTGCCACCATTATTTAGCAGTAATTGGTAAGACTCTTCTAAATCAAAAGGAGTCCGCCGCTATGCGTACTATTTCATCTCTCTCGTTGGCAACATTCGCCAAAATCTTTAAATCTACATCCCACTGGTCTTTAAAACGGTTTAACCGACTCTAGGTTTTAAGCCATAGGTCATTACGACTAAAAAAACATAGCAACAATAAAACCCGAGATAGGCAAGCACACCATTTTTGTGCGGCTTCTGCATGCCTGTTTTTTAGCGCTCAATTTAAGAGTGACGGCATTTCTATCTCTTTTATTTACAACAAAAAATTATTTTAAGCGATATACATGAAAAATTTAGAAGCTTCATTTAGAGCATTGCGAGTGCTCCACACGGCAAAAGATTTATTTAACCAATATGGGTTTCACAAAGTCGGGGTAGACCGAATTATTGCCGAATCCCAAATCAACAAAGGCACCTTTTACAACTACTTTCGCTCCAAAGAACGACTCATTCAGATGAGTTTAACTTTTCAAATAGATGCTTTAAAAGAAGAGGTATTTTCCACGATCTATTCGTACAGCGAACTGATGGTATTCGATAAACTCAAGAAAATTTTCTTTTTACATGCTGACTCAGAAGGGTTTTATCGTTTGCCCTTTAAAGCAATTTTTGAAATAGAAAAGCATTATCCGTCGGCTTATAAAGTGGTGGTTGATTATCGAAACTGGCTTATTCAGGAAATTCATAAACTGCTTTTAACTGTAAACCCTGCCGCTACAGTTGAAGATGCGCATATGTTTTTATTTGTGGTCGATGGCGCGATGGTGCAGCTTTTAGGATCAAATCAAACTGATGAAAGGGAATATCTGATTGATTATTTTCTAAGTCGGGTTTGATGGGGAGGGAGGCTTAAACCAATAAGGTTTGAGCCTTTAAAAGCCTTTTAATATAATAAAAATATAAAATATTTAAAAAGTCTATTCTGGGGTAAATTTTAATTTATTTCAATATATTAAATATTTTCTTGAATGAAAGATTGATAGACATCTTCATATACATAATTCTGAGATCTTTCAGAAATATTTTTTAGCAAAGTTATTAAAGCATGCATATTGGTAATTGGATTAAATGAGTTTACTTTAGATTGTTGATTGCACAGTCGAATTGAGTTGTATATAGCCCGTTCATAGTCAGGAACCAAACTTTCAATTACATTTTTATTAGTTTCTGTATAATCTGGTGCATAAGTACTTTGAAAATAATCTTTGATTACTTCACCAATAGATTTTTTTCCTTGCGAATTAAATGGACGAGTAGTGCATTCAAAATGTAAAAGAAACCAGATTTCTATACATGGAAAAGAATAAATAGGAATAATTCTTGTGAAATTAGAATTCATTCTTGCTAGATAATCTAAATGAGTACGATTTTTTACTGTATCTAAATCAAAAATACAAAAAATATAATTTAACTCATTATCAGTTTCATTGCTTTTTAAAGCTTCACTTTCTGCTTCACCTAATATTCCATTGCAATCAGTACTAATACTTTTCCTCGATTTAACAGTATTTAAACTAAGAATACGAATTAGTTCTTTAAAATATATATCTTCTGAGTATCCCTCCGTTAAAATCAGAATATTAGGAATTAGAGTACGATTACCAACATTACGTATTTTTCGGTTTGTTTTCTGAAGATTACGTCTTTCTCGATTCGCAGCTATTCTTTTCTTAGCTATATCATCACTGCCCATACTAAATTCTCAACTTATCCGAAGAAAGGAGTGGCCCCATATCTTCCTGATAAGTATCTTAACTCCCAGTTTTCTCTATCATTTCTTGGATTGAATTCTAGCAGAGAATATAGAGAAGAAACTTGTGATTTATCTTTTTCAACAAAATAAATTTGATCTTTTCTTAAGCATTCTTGATTAATAAGATGTGTATCATGTGTTACACAAATTAATTGATTAAATGTAGTATAATTAAATTCCTTTAAAAAATTCTTTACTAAAAGCGGATGTAAAGCTGAACTTAGTTCATCAACATAAAATGTTTTCTCAAATTTTTTATAATTATTTAGTAGCAAAGAGGAAAGCGCGAAAAGTTTACGAGTACCTTGGGATTCTAATTCTAAATCAAAAGGTTCTAGCTCATTATCGGAGTTTCTATGATAAGTTTTAATATCATAATAATAACGATTTTTTAAATCTTCTAAGATTTTTTCCTGAACTTCAGGCGTAAAATTATTATTTTTGATAATTTGTTCAGCGAGGGATCCTTTGTCGACATTAATATCAACAATATCAATATCCTGATTCTCTAAGAATTTAAGAAACCTTTTTTTAAAGTTCTCATCTGAATGAATACTTTTAGCTGTGTCTTCTAAAGAAAATTGTTCAGAGAGGGTGTTTGAAAACCAGTCATAAATAGGTTTTAAAAATTGACTATTTTCCTGAACCATCTTAGAAAGAAAAAGGACATTAGGTAAAGTTTTTAATGCTGTATCTTCATAAATTCTTTTAGGTTTTAGATCTGTTCCAATACTATATTCATACTCACCTAAATTATTTAAATCTCTGCTGAAAATATTTTTTTTATATTTTTTTGGGTAGTAATTAAGATGTTCATGGAATACCTGAGATTTATCTAGTACTAAACTATAATTATATCTAATCTCATTGCAAAAGAAGTTAATATCAAAACTAGTAGCAGAATTTTTTAATTCTTTATCTAAAAGGAAAGGAATGAGATCGAATTTTTCATCAGGCTTATTTTCAGCTGAATTAAGAATTAACTGTTTGAGGAAATGAATAGCAGATAGAAAGTTTGACTTACCAGAAGCATTCGCTCCGTAGATAACAATAGTTTTTAGTAGTTTTAGATCTTTCTCTGGCGTATCTAACAAATGCTCTGGATGAATATCATACGGAGGCTCTGCAACGAAACTTAAAGTTTGTTGCTCTTTGAAAGATAGAAAATTTTCAATAGAGAAGTCAATAATCATGCTGAAACCTTATTATTTTGGATAATTTATCCATAAAGTTATTATTCTTTATATCATAAGATATATCAAATGAATTTTACTACCGTCTTTATTTTTTTATACTTTTTTTTATAGTTTGTTTAGAATTAGTAGATAATTTTTCTATACTATCATAAGCCTCCAATTATCAATTAATATTTAAAATAATTTAAATATATGTTTTATTTAGAATTTTTTGTGTAACAATCATTTGCTCCATAACGACCCTTTAGTATAGATAAAGTGTTTGCAGGTAATTCGAATTTTCAGTTCATAACTTCCTAATAAATTTTATATATTTGAGTTTGCTTAATAGTATTTTCTCTCAAAAAAACTATGAAAAGCTCTGTTCAAATAACTCTATCTTTTAGCTTTCCATCAAAACCAACTCTTTAATCTTAACGGCCTTCTCGAAGTGATCTAGCTTATGCTCCATAATCCACCAATGCGCTGCTTCCATCAGTAACTCAGGATTATCATTCTTATTTTTAAAAAAAGCGTAAAAAGATAGACCGACATTGTCTCCTTTCTTTTCAATTTTATCGTCGCATCCCTTAATAAAAATTTCTCTTAATTCATTTCTCATATTGAGTAACACTTCAAGTCTATAAAACTAAGACGGCTTATTTTGCTCGCCCCATTGGCACATCATATCTAACAAAGGAATTAAAGACTGTCCTCTTTCCGAAAGCCGATATTCAACTTTTGGCGGAATTTGAGGATATTCCTTGCGAGTAATCAGTCTATCTCTTTCCAACTCTTTAAGCGTATTGCTGAGTGTTCTAAACGAAATATTGCCAATGCAGCGTTGCATCTCATTAAAACGCATGACATTTTTTTCATACAGCCAATACATAATAATCATTTTATATTTGCCATTAATCAAAGAAAGGGTATAGCCAAAACCCGTATCTTCTAATGGTGTATATGAAGGAATGCACTCAGTCATTTTTAAAATCTACACTATCTTTTAGTATAGTATATAACATAAATTACCGTACTTATATTTAGGAAAGCACACTTCTATAATCGATTTATCAACTTTCCGATAAGAGTGTTTTCATAATGAAAAAGACATTAGTCATTGTTACTCATCCTCACATAGACCAATCTGTTGTAAATAAAAGATGGGTAGAAGAACTAGAAAAACACCCAGACCAATTTACGGTTCACCAAATTTATCAAGCCTACCCAGATGGCGTAATTGACGTTGCCAAAGAACAAGCGCTTGTAGAAGAACACGAAAATTTAGTTTTTCAATTTCCAGTGTATTGGTTTAACTGCCCACCGCTTTTGAAACAATGGCTTGATGAAGTTTTAACATATGGATGGGCTTACGGTTCAACAGGTGACAAAGTTAAAAATAAGAAGTTTATGCTGGCTGTATCTGCGGGTGGCCAAGAACATATTTATTCAGAGCAGGGTGAATATAAACTTACGTTGGATCAAGTTTTTAGTTCTTTTCAGCTCACTGCCTTATATGTTGGGGCGGACTATCAACCACTTCATGCATTTTATGGTTTAGACACTAACCCTTCAGAAGATGACGACGTTCCGACTCAACAAGACATAGCGGATAATGCGGTTCAGTATGTTCAGAAGTTATTAGCGTTGTCTGAGTAAGTAGAAAAAGTTAAGCGATAAAAAAGCCTAAATCAGAATAATTTAGGCTTTTAAAAATTTAGTCTGGGGATAAATTATTTTTGAATTGAACTACAGTGATAGTAGTTCGGAGTTCAAATATAGAAGTATATATTCTATTTTTATATCTAAAGTGTTTTAAACGCCTAAATATATAATTTATATCTGAGTTAAGAAAAGAAAGGAATTTTATCATTCAGCAATGCCCATACAGCTCCACTCAAAGTCATGATTATGATAACAGTGGAACGCATATTGAAGTACGACATGGACTCGTAAATATTATACCACCAACCTGTTCTATTCGAATTTGCGACTGAATATGCAAATTGTCTAAATGATCCTAACAGTGCTAGAAAAGTGGAAATACAAATAAATAGGGCTGATATAAAGTTTTCCACAACAACCTTTCTGCCTATATCTGTAAGTTTCTTCCAAAAATCCATAAATGAAGGAGCTTGATGTGCAAATTGAATAATTTCATTGGGAGCATGATTTCTTGCTAGGAGAGCTAAACCGTAAAGACTTATTGCTAGGAATGTGCTAGCAAACACTCTAAAAATGTCAGTTCTTGTTACACTTGTTGTTAAGACTAGAATGAAAAAAGCACCTATTGAAAATAAGAATGAAGAGAGAATAACTATATTTAAATAATGATAAATTTGATTGATGTGGCTAAAAAAAAACCAAGTTAGTCCAGCCATACCTGTAATGGCTCCAATAATTACGCCTGAGGAATCCGTATCCTTACTCACTTTATTGTTTACTGTATTGTTGGTTATATTATTTTGAGTATTATTATCTCCAAACTGATTGTTACCGTTCTTTACATCAAACTTTTCAAATTTACTCATAAATTATTCCTATATTTAAGTTATGAAGATTTATTTCATCATTTATTTTATGATCAAGTTGCAAAACTTGATATTATTAAATAATAAAATATAAAAAAATATTTTATCAGAATTTATTTAAGAAAACCTACATAATAAGTATCAGAGTATAGATACATGATACTTAGAATAAGGAGAGGGAATTTAAATACTAAACTTTTCAAAAAATATAAAGTTTAGACCTGTTAGCTTTTCTATATATTACTAATTTTAGTTCTAGAAAGTTAAAAAATTATATATAAAGTACTGTATATTATGGATTTTAATATATAAGAGAGCTGAAACTATTAGTTTTAAGCTTTAAATTTGAATTCTGACAGAGAGATAGAAATCTCTATCCCTCATTAAACATCTTAGTTTGTCAAAGCTGTCATGGCATCAACCAAGCTTGTAATTCCTGTATAAATATCCTTTAAATGGGCTTGGTCATCTATATAGGCAGGCGTAGTAACAAATAAGTTTTGTTGATCCACCACACAGTCTGAGGTTTGGCAAACATGGTGAATTGAACCCGTTTTTTCAATTTCCTTAGCAATATTAACGTCAGAGCCTAAAGTAATAGTTGGGTGTAACTCTCCAAATATAAGCGCCAATAGAGCAGGGGATATGCATATTGCCCCAATCGGTTTCTTACTCTGATGAAATGCTTTTAAAATTGTAGCTACCGTACCATGTACACGTGCCTCTGCGCCTTTAAAGGCAAAAGTTGATAAGTTTTTTGCGACGCCAAAGCCACCCGGCAAAATCAGCCCATCAAATTCATTTTCATCAAGCTTATGCAGTAGTGAAATTTCACCTCGGGCAATTCTTGCCGCTTCTTGTAAAACATTTCTTCGCTCAGTCAGGTTTATTTCACCGCTTAAATGGTCGATGACATGAAACAAAGGTTCGTCGGGTGCAAAAATTTGATATTCAATATTTGCTGTATCTAAAGCTAACAGGGTTAAAACTGATTCTCTAATTTCAGAACCATCTAAATAACCACAACCCGATAAAATCACTGCTACTTTTTTCATTTGCTTTTTCAAGAACCTTTTTTAAGTGTGCAAAAGATCTTAAGTTTTCTTCTAAAAATTTTTTATACGCAGATTTGCCATAAATTCGCCCTAATTGAGCATTTTGGTTTTACGTAGTTCACGTGGGGTAATCCCAAACAAATTTTTAAATTGTTCAGTAAATCGAGATTGAGATTGATAGCCACACTCAAAAGCAATATTTCCAATGCTGTCATTGGTGGTCTGCAGTAAGTGTAATCCGTGTCCCAGTCTTACTCTATTTCGAATGTCTTGAATGCTATTTCCTTCATTTTTCAGTTTTCTTCTTAGTGTCGATGAGCTCATAAAAAGTTGAGCAGCGATAAATTCAGCGGTGAGTTCTGTAGATAAATGATCAGAAATAAAAGCCTGCACTTTTTCGCTCAAGCTTGTATTCATGTTGAGTTTAGCAATGTCGGTATAGCCCGAATAATAAATAAGCTCTAAAAGCTCCTTTTTTCTAAATTTAAACGCAGACGAAGGGGCAACTAAAGAGAAGTCTATAAACTGACGTAGGGCACTTTCTAAAAGAGGATTTAGCTGGCCTTGAACATAGTTCTGAGAAGTACCAGTGTTTTGAGTTAGATCATTAAAATCTTCAAAATCAAACTCGATAAGAAGGGCGAAATATTCCTCTTGATCTGGAATATTTCGCATGTCAATGCTGGAGCTGTTGGCTAAAAAAATAAAAGTACCAGCATCACACTTAATATTTTCAATTTTTCCAAGTTCTTTATATCCGCTCAAAACAATAATCAGCAATGGCTTAGAAATCGGAACGTTTGTGATTTTTTGCTCTTGGTAAACTGAATAGACCGCAAAAGGCAGGTTTAAGTGACTATGCTCGAGCAGGCTTTTTTTAGCTAAAGAAATAAGATTCTGCATTGAATTTAAATATTTACTTAAATTTAGGCGTTGTGATGGATATAAAATTATCAATATTTTTTTGGCTATTTTTAATATTTGAGCCAATAAAAAAGCCTAAACCAATTAAGTTTAAGCTTCTTTAAATTTGAATTCTGGCGGTGAGAGAGGGATTCGAACCCTCGATACGCGCAAACGTATACACACTTTCCAGGCGTGCTCCTTCAGCCACTCGGACACCTCACCAAGGCGTGCGATAGTAACTAAAAAATTAGGTTCTGCCAAGATTTAAGACGAGCATTACAGAAAAAAAATAATAGAGGTGATAAGATTGCGCTAAAAATCATATTGGTTTAATTACACAATGCAAAATACGGCCAAAAAAGCGACCTTGCCTGCCACGGCTTTGGCAGCTCTTGGGGTGGTCTTTGGAGACATCGGAACAAGTCCGCTCTATGCCTTGAAAGAGTCCTTCCACGCTGCCCATGGTTTGGGAATTCAGCCTGAAAACGTATTAGGAATTTTATCCATTATTTTTTGGTGCTTAATGCTGATTATCAGCATCAAGTATGTCGCCATTGTCATGCGTGCAGATAACAATGGGGAAGGCGGTATCATGGCCTTACTTGCATTGAATTTGCGTAAAGCAAAAATTGCCGACAACAAAAAAATCTACATGATTGCGATTGGTTTTATTGGGGCATCACTGTTCTTTGGTGACGGTATTATTCCCCCAGCCATTTCGGTATTGTCTGCGGTCGAAGGGTTGTCTATTGCAACCAACGTTTTTGATCCGTTCATTATGCCTATTGCAATTGCCATTATTGTGACGCTGTTTTTAGTTCAAAAACATGGTACGGCCTTTGTAGGTAAGTTCTTTGGTCCAATTACGCTTGTGTGGTTTATCTCTTTAGGTGCATTAGGCCTTCATAGCGTCATTCAAACACCGATTGTACTCGGCATGTTTAGTCCACATTGGGCAATTCAGTTTATCTACCATCATCCAGTCATGACGTTTTTTGTGATGGGTGCTGTGGTGTTAACAGTGACAGGTGGTGAAGCACTCTATGCCGACATGGGGCATTTTGGACCTGTTCCGATTCGTCTTGCGTGGTTCTTTGTGGTGTTGCCATGCTTGGTTTTAAACTATGCAGGACAAGGCGCATTGTTACTTCGTGACCCTGCAGCAATTGAAAACCCGTTCTATTTACTGGTGCCACAGTGGGCACTTTACCCAATGATTATTATGGCGACCATGGCAACAGTGATTGCCTCTCAAGCTGTAATTTCTGGGGTATTCTCTCTTGCTCGCCAAGCGATTCAATTGGGTTATTTACCGCGTTTAAGTATTAAACATACTTCTGAGTCTGAAGAAGGTCAGATCTATGTGCCGTTCTTAAACTGGTTACTTTTAATCGCAATTATTATCTTAATTCTGATTTTCAAAACCAGCTCAAACTTGGCAAGTGCTTATGGTTTAGCAGTGACCTTAACCATGCTGTGTGACACGATTTTGGTTTCCATCTTTATCTACTCAGCGTGGAAATGGAGCTGGCCAAAAGTGGTGTTACTGATTATTCCATTCTTTATTTTAGAGTCGGTTTTAGTCGCAGCAACTTCACTTAAAGTGTTGTCAGGTGGTTGGGTGCCATTACTCATTGGTGGTATTGCAGTCACCATCTTGATGACATGGAAACGTGGCCGTGAGCTTACTTTTGCTAAGCTTGAACACGATACTTTGTCGCTCGATTTGTTTGTAAAAAGTATTGGTAATAGCGTGCACTGGGTACCGGGTGATGCCGTGTTTATGACAGGTACGCCAAACGTTGTACCGCATGCCATGCTACATAACATTAAGCACAACAAAGTGCTGCATCAGCGTAATATCTTGGTCACTGTGGTGATTGAAGATGTACCTTTTGTTGCACCAGAAGAGCGTATTACAACAGAAGATTTAGCTGAACATTTCTACCGTATTAAAATTTTCTACGGCTTTAAAGATGAAATGAATGTACCAAAAGCGCTTATGCAAGCTTATGAGCAGTTAGGTCTTGAATATGACTTAATGCATATCAGCTTCTTTATTTCTCGCGATCGTATTGTTCACTCGGTGGGTGATGGTATGTCGCCGTGGAGAGAAAAACTATTTATTTCGATGCAGCGTAATACCAGTCCGGTGAGTGACTTCTATCAAATTCCAACCAACCGTGTGGTGGAGTTAGGTAGTCAAATCGAAATATAGAAATTTGATGTAATAAAAAACCAAGACATAAGTCTTGGTTTTTTTATGGCTCTGATTATTGAGCTTGTGGCATAGGTGCATCTGCTGGCAATGCACCATCTTTTGCCATTGGGTCTGCTGACTGGTTAGGGTTAGCCGGTGGTGGCGGTGTATTTGGGTCTTGTGGTGCCGGAGCAGCCATTTCAGCGCCCGCAGGAGGTGCTGGTGGTGCATCTGCAGGAGGAGCCGGCGGTACATCGGCTGGAATAGGAGCACCTGTAGGAGCAGCACCTGTTGGGGCAGCAGAAACAGGTTGTACTTGACCACTTTTAACTAAATCACTAATAGAGCCAGGTTGGCCATTGACGGTTGTAGTCACTTTTACTTTAGATAAACTTTCTAAAGTCTCACCGGGTTGGACCGCAGGTTCAGCTAAGGCTGCCATACTGCACAGTCCAGCAATTACGCCAATACCAATAATCTTTGAATGGATCATTAAATGGACTCCGTTTATATTTTTATCCAAATTTGTGGAGCTAACCATGTCATAAGCGATTGGTCGTTTTCAATGAAAGATACGCAAATAACCCAATTCAATAGTGAAAGTTCCTCACAAGGCCAACAAACTGTTACCGAACAAGAAAGAGAGTTACAAAAAAGATGACCATGTTTTAACCATTTGAAAGTTAAGCGATATACTTAAAAAAGCAGGATTGTTAAGCTGCATATGGACAGTGGTATTGATAGAAACATGGCAAGTAAAAAACGTAGTACAGGTACAAATTCATTCTCTCTAAGTCAGCATTTTGGCAAGATTATTCTTGCTTGTGTTGCTGCTGGAAGTTTTGCAATTGCTTTTGGAAGTGAAAAGATTTCACAGTGGTTTTCGCCCTTAAGTACCAACTCGACTTGTCTCAATCAGTTTTATCGCGAAATTCCTCCTGCTTTAAATAAAGAAAGTTTAAAAAAAGACAGTTATCCGCTGTGCTTTAATGGCTTCAATGTTTTGTACTCGGGGATGTCTAAAACGCCGTTATGGTCAGCTGAATATCTTAGTCCTGAACGTTTAAGCACTAAAATTAAACGCGAAGATAATTTCCACGAAGAAACACGTGTGCCTGAGCGCCACCGTTCACTTTTAAGCGATTATCGTGGCTCAGGCTATGACCGTGGACATATGTCACCAAATGGCGATATGCCGACCAAGGACTCGCAGTTCGATAGTTTTTCGCTGAGTAACATGGTTCCACAGGCACCGAAAAATAATCAGGAAGTTTGGCGTAAGCTTGAAGATGCCACTCGTGCAGTGGTTACCAAGCAAAAGCAAGATGCATATGTTGTGACAGGACCAATCTTTGAAGGTCAACGACTCAAAACGATTGGACGTGGTGTTATTGTTCCAAGCGCAGTGTATAAGGCTGTTTACTATCCTAAAACAGGCGCAATTGGCGCTTACTATGCACCAAATAACAACTCGCAACAGGTTAAGGTTGTGAGTGTTTGTTATTTAGAGGAAAAGTTAGGAATTAACCTATTTCCTCAGTTAACTGAACAACAAAAACGTAATGTTTATCGCCTGCCTTTAACATCTAGTCAAGTTAAGCCAAACCAGAAGTTAGACTATTTACACTGGGATGGAGAAAGCCAGTGTGAACAAGACTTAAGTGCAGATCAGATCCACGCATTACAAGACCAGTTTAAAAAGCAGAAAAGCACGTCTTCTGAGCCTATGGAATCTAAAGTTCCAAGTATTGATGAAGAAACTAGAAAAGCCATTGTGAAACAGCTAGTAGAAGCTTTGGTGAACTATTTCTTGCAAATCATCAAATAAATCGTTTGCAGGCATTGTTGTACAGTTCTTATTCAATACAATAAGATGAATATACAGATCTGTCTACTCATCTATTTATTCAAATAAGGACAATAACAATGTTTGCCTCGATGTTTCTTTTTTCTTTTGCGATGTCGATTACCCCAGGTCCCGTCAATACCGTTATTTTATCAACCAGCTTAAATCATGGTTTAAAAAGATCACTTCCCTATATTTCAGGTGCCACGATTGGTTTTACCTTGCTTTTAATATTTATGGCGTTTGGGCTGCAAAGTGTATTAACCCAATTTCCTGTTGTCTTAAAAATTCTTGCCATTTGTGGAACGCTATTTGTTTGTTATATCGGAATAAAAATTATTCTTTCTGCAGCAAATATTTCTATTTCTAGTGTTTCACTAGAACAGATGATCATTCCCAATTTTAAAGATGGCTTCTTGTTACAGTGGCTGAACCCTAAAGCATGGTTGGCTTGTGTGTCGGGCATTACCATGTTTACTAGCATTGAACATCCAAAGGCTTTGCCGATTTTTATCGTGATTTATTTTTTCACCTGCTATATATGTTTGTTCTTTTGGGGATTCTGTGGTGATAAATTTTCAGTGGTGCTAAACCAAGGCAACCGTTTGAAATATTTTAATATCTTAATGGGTGCTTTTTTAATTTTATCGGCACTTTTAATTTTGATTGATTTTTTATAGATTGGTCGTATTACACTATCAACATATAACAACGAGACAACACTTATGTTTAAGCCATTTGAAAAGGGTACAGAGTCTTCTTCAATTGAAGATTTAACATTAGAAAATGATGTCGATTGCGTGAGCATTTATGGCAATTTGCAAATTACCAAAGACAAAGTTGGGTTAGAGCAGGCAAAGGCACTACAGAGCTTTTTAAACGATGTGGTTGCTGCTTTGGAAAAAGAAGAATTGCCTGAGAAAATTGAACGTCCAGCTGAACAAGAAGTAAATAATCCGTTTTTATAATTTATACATTTTATGTGTGATGTTTAGCATAGTCATGTTGCCATACAGTCTTTAGTATCACGTTAGGTCTTAGTGAGTTTGTATAGACATTTCTTACTTTTGAAAGACCAAAAGTAAGCAAAAGTCTTTGTTGATCAGAGGGTACTTCCGTGTACCCCTGCTCAACAGGTGACATCCATGTCACCCCACCGCGATAGCATATTAAGGCTATAGATATAAAGAATTAATCCTTGTCTCCAGCAACTACCTTATAAATAATTGCACCAATCACAGCACCTAAAATCGGCGCTACCCAGAACAACCACAGCTGACTTAAAGCACCAGTTTGAGCAAAGAATGCAACACCTGTACTACGTGCAGGGTTCACAGAAGTGTTTGTAACCGGAATACTGATTAAGTGAATAAGCGTTAATGCAAGACCAATCGCAATAGGTGCAAAACCAGCAGGCGCACGACCATGTGTTGATCCTAAAATAACAATCAAGAAGAACGCAGTAAGTACCACTTCAATAATAAAAGCAGAACCTAAACCAAATTTATTTGGCGATAAATCACCAAAACCATTGGTTGCAAACCCGCCCACACCAGTAAAGCCAGCTTGACCTTGAGCGATAATATAAAGAACAAATGCAGCAGCAGTCGCACCAACCACTTGCGCAACAATATATGGAATTAAATCTTTAACATCGAAACGGCCACCGACCCAAAGACCGACACTGACCGCGGGGTTAAAATGTCCACCAGAGATATGCCCTAGAGCATAAGCACCAGTGAGTACGGTTAAACCAAAGGCAAGGGCTACACCTGCAAAGCCAATACCAAGTTCAGGGAAAGCTGCGGCTAACACTGCGCTACCACAACCACCAAAGACTAGCCAAAACGTACCTAGGAATTCAGCAAAATATTTATTCATTGTGATTACTCATCTATTGATCTATTTTTTAATTAATGTGAAATATGTCACAAAAAATTAAGCATGTGACTATATGAAATTTTTGTTTTCAGTGTTGTTTTAATCAAGAAAAGATTTGTAAGTTTTGGTAGGTTATTCTTTGTCTAAAAATTGATCTCTCCATTGTTGCGGTGTTTGATTGGTCCAATGCTTAAATGCTCTTTGAAATGCGCTTTGTTCTGAATAACACAGCAAAAGTGCAATCTCTTGTAGGCTTAAATGCGGATCTTTTAAATACTCGGTTGCGAGCATAAAGCGTACTTGCTGAACACGTTCCTGAAAGGTGGTGTTCTGCTGTTGTAAATGCCGTTGAAGTTGCCGAACAGACAAGCCTAATTGCTTGGCAATATATTCAATTTGGTACTGATTTTTTTGTAAGCCAGTCAAAATTGAATGCTGTAAACGTTGATCAAGTTGAGTTGAATTGGGTAACTGTTCTAAAAGTGCTTGTGCTTGCTGGACCAATAGCTGCTGTAGAGTGTGGTCAGCGCTGCTAAGCGGTTTATGAATTTCGGTAATTGGAATAAGTAACTCTGTACGGGGCTGGCTAAAACGAACAGGGCATTGAAAGTACTGCTCGTAAACCCTGATATTTTTAGGGGCAGCATTTAAGAAACGTACTTCATGTAAATGTACATCTTCATGAGACATAAAAAGACGTAAGAATTGAATCACCAGTGCAATCGCGATTTCATCGGTAAGTTGAGTCGGGGGTAACTCAGTCGCTTCCCAGCGAATAGAGCCATATTGACCTTGTAACTCGACTACTAAAGGACTTCCGTCATAAATTAGGCGGTGAAAGTCATGATAGCGAATTAAAGCTTCACCTAAGTTATCGCAAGATAGAGCAAGGTAGGCAATTATTCCTAAGTGTTTGGGCTGAACATATTTAGCAATTTCTAGCCCTAAATCCGGCTTCGGGTCGAGTTTATAAATGACTTCTAATAGATCACGCCAAACTACATAGTCAAAGCGTTCCAGATTTTGTATTTGTTCTAATTGTTCCGGAATAGCTAAGCCATTAGCTTCGCAATAAGCTTTTAATAGATGTCCCAGTCCTCCATATACCGAGCCGGTATAATTTTTTAGTTGTGGCATCCTTGACCACCTCTTTCTTGTCGTAATTTGTCAATGAAACCATAAATTCTGGTCAATACCTAGCATAGCGAATTTTATATTCTAAATAAAAAGAAAAAGGAGTAAGGCGATGCTAAAAGGGTTTATTGCAGGAATTGCAGTTGCGAATGCATTTGAATGGGTGGCGCATAAATATATTTTGCATGGTGTACACCGTGCTGGACAACCGCGTTATAGCCCAGTACCAAGAAGCATGGAGTCCCATTGGGCACACCATCGTGAAGTCCGTAAACAACAGTTTCATGATGATTGCTATGTTGAAGGTGTTAGTAACTGGCGAACTAAAAATGAGTTAATTTCACTTGCTGTGGTGGCCACTGTTTCAAGTGCAATTTTCTATCCATTTTCAAAAGGTATGGCACTCGCAGCTTGGTATAGCGCAGGAAATTATTATTATATTCATCGCCGTGCACATTTAGAACCTGACTGGGCAAAGCGTAAAATTCCGTGGCATTACGACCACCACATGAACTCGAACCAAGACGCCAACTGGTGCGTGACCAAACCTTGGTTTGATTATGTGATGGGAACACGAGTGGTGTCTTCGGCAGACCTAAAAGAACAAAACCCTTTGGGGATACGGTTACCTACTGCGCTTGCTAAGCCACTCTCTCAAGCTGTAGAAAAAATCTTTCCAGCAAAATGGGTCGAGAAAAAAGAAAAGCCTCAACTCGTTAGTGACATCAATGTAGTCGATGGTGCTGCATAAAAAATAAAGGGGCATATTGCCCCTTTAAATATAAATAAGTTTACAAGCGCATTTCGATGCCTTGTTCAGCCAAATATTGTTTAGCTTCTGGAATCGTATATTGTCCAAAGTGGAAAATACTTGCTGCCAATACTGCATCGGCACCACCTTGTAAAATACCATCTGCAAGGTGTTGTAAGTTACCTACACCGCCTGAGGCAATCGTTGGAATGGTCACGCGGTCATTAATGGCACGCATTAAGGCAATATCGTAACCTGCTTTAGTGCCGTCGGCGTCCATACTGGTAATGAGTAACTCACCCGCACCGTAGTCAGCCATTTTTACAGCCCATTCAATCGCATCAATACCCGTTGGTTTACGGCCACCGTGAGTAAAGATTTCCCATTTGTTGTCGCCAGTTTTTTTTGCATCAATCGCAACCACAATACATTGTGCGCCAAAATGCTGAGAAGCTTCTTGAACAAATTCCGGATTAAATACGGCAGCCGAGTTAATACTTACTTTGTCTGCACCTGCATTTAATAACGCACGAATATCTTCAACCTTGCGTACCCCACCACCGACAGTTAAAGGCACAAATACAGTCTCGGCCATACGTTCAACAGTACGGTAAGTGGTATCGCGTCCATGATGTGTAGCGGTAATGTCTAAGAAAGTAATTTCGTCTGCACCTTGTTCGTTATAGCGACGTGCCACTTCAACTGGGTCGCCCGCATCACGAATATCGAGGAATTGAACGCCTTTAACTACGCGTCCGTTATCAACGTCTAGGCAAGGAATAATACGTTTAGCAAGCATAGCTTTTTCCAAAAATAATCGCCGTTGGTGAAAGTTCCTACACAGGCGCTACACCTTCATGGAGGGAAGAGGTATTCTATCAAACTTCACAGATGTTTTTTGCAGGTTTTCCATGTCGGTTTATACCCCGTTGAGTTTAGATGAAGTTCGCACCTTTGCTGCACCTTATGGATTAGAGGTGTTGGAGCTGAACCCAATTCAGGGAGGTATTCAAAACACCAATTATTTTCTGGTTGATGTAAACCGCAAACAATATGTACTCACCGTGTTTGAAGAGTTAGATGCACAAGGTGCAGGCGAACTTATTCCTGTACTTGAGCAATTAGGTACTCATGATGTACCCGTTGCCGTGCCATTAAAGCACAGCGGCCAAGCGGTTCACTTTATTGCGGGTAAACCTGCACAAATTGCACCACGTTTAATGGGTCACCATCCCATGCAAACTACAGTAGCCCAAGTTGCTGCAATTGCAGATGCACAGGCGAAGCTACATGTAGCTTTACAAGATTTTCCGCTTGAGCGTGAATATCGACGCGATCATCAATACTGGACTGGCGTTGCAGAGCAGCTTAAGCCAAATATGTCTCAAGATGACCAAGCTTTACTTGAGCAGGTTTATCAAGCTTTCAATGCGAAAACAGCACAGTATTTGAACCGACCAACAGGTTTTATTCACTCAGATTTGTTCCGTGACAATACATTGTTTGAAGGCGAGCAACTACAAGGTATTTTAGATTTTTACGAGTTAAATCAAGATGAGTTGCTGTTTGATATTGCGATTACCATCAATGATTTTTGTACCGAATATCCAGCAGCACATTTAAACTCAGACAAAGTGGCAGCTTACTTAGCGGCGTATCAAAAAGTTCGTGTGCTTACTTCAGATGAACTTGAATGTTTAGATGTATTCTTGGCAATGGCAGCGTGCCGTTTCTGGTCAATGCGTTTACAAGTTGCTCAAAAAAATAAAGAAGAAGGACGTACAGGTGACGACATTTTGCAAAAAGATCCGCAAGAAATGCGAGCAATGATGCAAGACCGTTTAAGTCATGTAAAAGCATAAAAGGAATAAAGATGCGAGATCAGGGGCGTTTAGTCGAATGGTTCGACGAAAAAGGTTATGGCTTTATTCAGCCGGACGATGCTGAAAAAGAGCGAGTCTTTTTGCATATCAAAGATTTTGCACGCCCCGGTCCTCGGCCAATTATTGGCTGTGCACTAGAATATTTGGTCATTTTGGATGAACGAGGCCGTTTTCGTGCCCAGCAAGTCACCTATTTAAAAGCATCTCAAACTCGTAAAGCTTCTAAATCAACAAAAACAGAATCTTCATTTCAAGCAAAACCATGGTCTGCTATGCAAATGGGGATCGTATTTTATTTTGTTTTAATGGGCATTATGAGCTTTATGCATGTTCTGCCAGCTTATACTTTATTGTTTATCTTAATGATGAATGTCTTAAGTTATTGGCTATATTCACAAGATAAAGAGGCTGCACAACTAGGCAATCGCCGTGTTTCTGAACAGACTTTGCACATTGTAAGTTTTTTAGGAGGCTGGCCAGCTGCGTGGTGGGCACAACAAAAACTGAGACATAAAACACAAAAACAACCATTTCGTAAGATTTATTTTTGTACCATATTCTTTCATTTACTTTTGATTTTGTGGCTAATTTCTCCTTTAAACGTTTTGCGGGGATCATAAAAGTAAATTGTTTTATTACACTTGAGAGGTATAAAAATGAATAGTTCTATCGACCAAGATCCAAATCGTACTTTAACACTTATTTTGTATGTACTTTATATTGTTGCCATTTTTACAGGCGGCTTACTTGCGATTATTGCTTTAATTATTAACTACGTAAAACGTTCTGATGTACAAGGTTCAATTTTTGCGAGCCACTTTACATGGCAAATCAGAACATTCTGGTGGTATTTGGCTTGGAATATTATTGCCTTTTTGCCGTTTATTTTCTTGTTCTTTACAGGCGAAAATACTGATCTATTTGCCGGCGTTGCGATCTCTTCAACCGTATTCTGTGTAGGTGTCATTGCAGCGGCATGGATCTGGATTGTATATCGTGCCATTCGCGGCTTGATTGCGTTAAATGATAACCGCCCGATGTATCAATAAATCATGATTATTGAACATGTGCATTTGAGTATAAAGCCTGGGCAAAGTGAAGCATTTCTTAAAGCATTCGAGCAGGCAAAACATATTGTTTATCCAATGGAAGGCTTTAATGCTGTCCAACTGATTAAGCATGCAACTGACCCACATCATTATATTTTAATGATCTCTTGGGATGAGATTGAGCATCATACCGAAGGGTTTAGAAAGTCTGAGGCTTATCAGGAATGGAAGAAATTGCTTCATCCATTTTATGATCCAATGCCGACGGTTGAGTACTACGAGCCCTGCATTTTATTAAAGAAAAAATAATAGATATAAAAAAAGAGAGCTTAAGCTCTCTTTTTTTATTCTCGAATTCTTTTAGTTTTTTTAATGGGTAACTTAAGTTTTAACTCACTAACTAAAACACCTAAGACCACTAAAGCACCGCCAAAAAGGGCAATCAGTGGTAAACGCTCACCTGCGATTCGGCCAATAACCCCCGCCCAAACAGGTTCTCCTGCATAAATAATTGCAGCACGTGAAGGGTCAACCATACGCTGAGCCCAGTTCATTACAAATTGAATCAGTGCGCTTGCTAAACCTAATGTAACAGCTGTAAGTACAAGCGGCCATGAAAATGCTGGAATTGCATGTTCACCCACCATAGGCATAATGGCAAATGAAAGTAGAGACGCGACAGCGAGCTGAATGATGGTTACACGGCGTAAATTTACCTTTCCAGCAAAGTAACTAATAAAAATAATTTCCAAAGCAATCGCAAGTGATCCGAGTACTGTTAAAAGCTGCCCAAAACTTAATGAAATTTGCTCAAAACCATTCCCTGTCAATAAAACAAGACCAGTAAAAGCTAGAGCTGCTCCCACCCAAGTCATGGCATGTGGTGTCTTTCTAAAGATGAGCCACATTAAAATAGGAACAAGCGGAACATAAAGCGCCGTTAAAAAAGCCGATTCACTACTCGGAATGGTTTGCAGGCCAATTGTTTGAGTTCCATAGCCGCCTATAATCACTAGACCAATCACACTACCAGCACCTAAGTCTTTTAACGTAACGCCTTTCATGCTTTTGAATGAAATAAGCAATAACGTTAGTGCTGCTACAGCAAAGCGGCAGCCTACAAAAAACATAGGCGATGTAAAATTCAGTGCATATTGCACTGTAAGAAATGTTCCGCCCCAAATCATAGTAATCAAAACGAGTGCTAACTGTGGGGCTTTGCTTGAACTCAAAGAAATTGGTGACATACTCAAAATTAGAATGAATTGTGCAATATACTGCACATATTGCGCTATTCTTCTGTTTTGTGCAATATATTGCTCAAATTTTCTTTACTACCTATTCTATGAGCCAGTCGAGTACCGTTTTACAGCACGTAGGCACAAATATTCGTTCATTAAGAGATGAGCGTGGTTTAAGCCAACAGGAATTGGCAGATCAGGCGGGTGTAAGTAGACGTACTATTGCTGCTTTAGAGACAGGACAAGTCAATATCAGCCTAGCTAAGCTCGATGCGATTGCGATAGTGTTGGGCGTAAACTTTAGAACGATTGTAAGTGCACCAGAGCATAAAGAACACGCCTTGGTTAATGTACTTGCTTGGCAAGGCGAAAAAGAAGAAAGCAAAGCAACTTTACTGGCTTCAGTTCCATCCCACAGCCAAGTTGAGCTTTGGACGTGGTCATTGGCAGTAGGGGAGTCTTATATTGCTGAAGCAGACCCAGAAGGGTGGCAAGAACTTATTTATGTATTAGAAGGCGAGCTAACCATACAATTTGCAGATAGCTCAAAAACCATAGCTGCCGGTTCTTCAATTATATATGCCAGTTCAGTAACTTACACTTATATTAATAGTGGTAATCAAGTGCTTAAATTTATTCGTAATGTGGTGTATTAACTTTAAAGTCTTTTCAAAATTATATGAAGAATTTGGTTTTATATAGTGAATTTATCTTATTTAAAAATTTGAAAATCTAATTTTAAACAAAAAACATGAAGAACAATAAATAAGACAAGTTATGATATTTCTTATGTAATGAAATTATTTTTAACTCGTTTTAATAGAAAAAAGATAGATAAATGAAGTTTTTATTAAGTTCGCAAGATATTCAGAACTATAAATTTATATGGAATATTTCTAAAGAAAACTATAAGAAACAAAGAAGTAGTATGTTTCTTATGTTTTTATTAGTGGTATTTGCGGCATTTTTTACGACTTTATTGCCATACTTGCTAAAAATTATTATCGATTATTCTGCACACGAATATAATTTTTTACTCAATATTCAACTCCCATTTAATTTTTTATATCTACTTGTAGTTGCCTACGCGACCGCATGGTTAGTCAATGAGTTATGCCATTGGACACAAAATATTTTTGGGGCTTATTTGATGGTCGATTTCAAAGGATCATTAATTTCTGCAGGCTTGAAAAATTATTTAAATCTTAAAAAAGATGCACAAGATCAAATTGAAGCGGGAACAGTAATGAGTGATCTTGAAAGAGGAAGTACTGCTTTTGGTGAGATTAATTTAACGTTAACTTTTTATTTAGGACCAATTATTTTTCAATTGGTAATGATTTTTGCGGTTTTGTTTACGACTATTAGTCTACTTTTCAGTATTAGCTTTTTATTGGTCGCTATTATTATTTTTATTGTGTCTTTTCATATAAATAAAAAAAGTAGTTCACTATTCGATGCCATGTATGAAAAAGACAATTTAGTGAATAGTCATTTAATACATCAAATATCTAACTCCTATGAAATTAAAGTAAAAAATGCAGTGCCGTTTCAGTTATCAAAATTTAATGACACTCTAAATTTATATATCACAACTGCAAAAGATAGGAATAAGAAAATAGGATTATTGATGATTTCTCAGTTGTTTATGATCTTTCTATTCTTACTTATTTTTATGTTATTTACCGTATTTCTTTCAACTGACAAGCAATTGACAGCTGGGGCTTTCGTATTGATAAGTACTTATATTATTCAACTCACCAATCCATTTTTGGCTGTTTCCCAAAGTTTGATGCGGTTAAATGGCAACTTTGTGGCTTTAGCAAAATACCGACAGTATTTTAATCTCAAGAAAGAGCAATATACATCATCTACCATTCAACATTCTCAAGTCTTATTCCAATTTACAAATGCTAAATTTTTGTTAGGAAAAAGGGCAGTAGATCATTTTAATTTAACAATCTTGGCTAATAAAACGTATGTCGTGATTGGCCAAACAGGGCTAGGTAAAACTTCTCTGATGAATTATTTAATGGGGGTATATCAAATTCAGTCAGGGCAGCTTTTTTATAAAAATATCGATATTAGTCATAATTTTTCTAAGCATATTTTTGATGAAGTGGTCTATGTTGCCCAGCAACCTGTTATTTTCCCTTATTCTTTAAGAGAAAATTTGATTTATAACTCTCAGCATATATATGAAGATTCTTACTTAATTCAGATGCTTGAGCAGTTTAACCTATCGCATATTTTGAAAAAGCATCAGTTAACGCTCGATGATGATCTTACTGAAATTTATAAGAATTTTTCAGGGGGAGAAAAGCAAAGGATTTGTATCCTTCGAGGTCTATTAGCACGCCCACAACTCATTATATTAGATGAACCGACCGCAGCTTTAGACCTAGATACTGCAAGAGATATACTTGCATATATTCAGCAAGTCGTTCCATCTGTGGTTATGATTACGCATTCACCTTATGCAATGGAACTGGCAGATGAGGTGATCGATTTAGAAAAACTATTAAATTAGAAATGATTAAAATAAAAAAGAGCCTAAAGCGGCTCTTTTTTACATCTTAAAAATTAAAGACGATTTTCATCTAATAAAAGCTGAGCTTCACGAAGGTTTAAAGTACCTTCATAAATTGCGCGGCCTGTAATCGCACCTAAAATGCCTGGCTTGCCTTTTAAGTTACGAACATCATCAAGGTTCGTTACCCCACCTGAAGCAATCACTGGTAAACCTGAGTATTGAGCCAAGTTGACAGTTTGCTCAACGTTTACACCTTGCATCATGCCGTCGCGCGCAATATCGGTATAAACAATGCTAGATACGCCAGCATCTGCAAAACGTTTTGCTAAATCAGTTGCTTTTACGTCGGTAACGTTTGCCCAACCGTCAGTTGCAACCATACCATTCATGGCATCAATACCAACAATGATGTGGCCTGCAAAACGCTTACAAGCTTCTTCTACAAATTCAGGCTCTTGAACGGCTTTAGTCCCGATAATGACAAAAGTCACGCCAGCTTCTAAGTAGTGTTCAATTGTTTCTAATGAGCGAATACCACCACCAATTTGAATTGGTAACTCTGGCTGAGCTTTAGCAATTGCTTCAACAACAGGTTTATGGATAGGCGTACCTGCGAAAGCACCATTCAAATCGACCAAATGCAAACGACGTGCGCCTTCATTTACCCAATGTTGGGCAGTTGCAACCGGATCGTCAGAGAAAACGGTATCGTCTTCCATACGCCCTTGTTTTAAACGCACACATTTACCATCTTTCAGGTCAATTGCTGGAATGATTAGCATGCTTTCGCTCCTTGCTTCATCATGTTTATGAAATTGTGCACATCTTAGCAAAGTATTGATCAATCGCTAAGCCTTAGAAAAGACTTTTATAACTTTACGCATGAAGTGCGGTTTGAATCGTTTGTGAAATGTGAGCCGGTAATAAGTTTTGTTTACGAAGCTCTAAAAATACTAGTAAGGCAGCATAAGCATCAGCGGCGGCATAACTGATTTGCTGTGGTGTAAGTGGCTTTTGCGCCCAATTTGATGTTCCGACTTTCTTTGACTTTGAAAGATATTGTCCAAATAACAGTGCTACGGCTTTTTGTACACCCATTTGCTGGGTAAAACCAAAGTGACTAAAACCTTTAGCAAGGTCAATGCAGCTTTCAAGCTCTATGCCTTTTTTATGAAAAATGTGCTTATCATTCTTAAGACCAAAGCCGACTTTAAGTTGTTTTTGGTTCGATAAAATAGGTTGTAAAAATTTTAAAGTCGATGAATTGACATGAAATAAATAGGCTTTATGTTCAGTGGCAAGTTGAATTAAGTGTGGACCTGTCGAGACTTCGCCCACTCGAAATGTCGGTTTAGATTCGGAATCAAATCCTAAAAAGATCGCTGCTTTTAATTCTTCTTCAATCGTTTTGCATTGCTCAATATTTTCAATCACCACAATATTTTGGTGGTTAAGATTTTTAAAAGGTGGAAGCTGCTGAATAGAGGCTTTATCAAGGAGGGACGGGGCTTCGGACATATTTCACAGCGTACAAATAAATTGAGCTATTCCCTTTATATATGAATAAAGCCTAGAGAACTAGGCTTTAGGAAACTTTAAAAATTATTGAGACTGAGATGGGGACCCAATGATAACGCTTTCGCTTTTTTCAACATAGCCTTCATAGGTAGGAGCCATGATTGTGGCAACAATAGCAAAAATGACTGCAAGTGGAATAAGCGCAATATAAATCCAGCCTAAAACACGTTCCCAGCTTGGCGTTGGACGCTTTGGTCCATAATCATTAGGACCTTCAGTTCCTTTTGCACAGAATAAATAAATGGCAAGGCCAATGTTCACGACCGGTACGAGCATGAGTAAAGATAACCAACCTGTATTATTACGGTCATGCAAACGGCGAATAGTAAATACGAAGCTAATATAAATACCGACGATATAGAGAATGGCAATAGCGATGATGCCCGGCGCAGTAAAACCTGGGGTGCCCTCATTTTGTGTAAGACCGAAAGTAAAAATAATAAGTAGAACAACAGCAGCGAGGGTTAACGTAAATAGGAAGGTCCAAGCAGCATAAGAGAGTCGTCCAAAACGTCCATTTGCCTTAAAGGGCGAATCTTGCTGAAGTGGCTGATTTTCAAAAGGTGAATTCATTGTGTTTATCCTGTTCATTTGGTTTTATTTAAAAGTATGAATATTCAATATTTTGTTGAATAAAATATCATTCTATAAATGATTGCTTGTTATTATAAATAAAAAAACAGATCAGGCCATCTAGACCTGATCTGTTTAAAGCTTTTGTGAAATTAAATATTCCATTCCACAAAGTTTTTCAGTAACTGTAAACCTGCAGTGTGACTTTTCTCTGGGTGGAATTGAGTCGCAAATAAATTATCTTTGTGAATTGCCGTACAGAAGTTCACGCCGTATTCACATGTTGCAGCTACAAGATTTTCATCTTTCGGTTCAACATAATAGCTGTGTACAAAGTAGAAGCGAGCATCTTGATCTATGTTGTTCCACATCGGGTGACTTGGGTCCATTTGGTGAACTTGGTTCCAGCCCATGTGTGGGACTTTTAAGCCTTCCATTTGAGGAAAGTGTTTAACAACACCTTCAAAAATACCTAAGGCATCTACACCGCCATTTTCTTCAGAGCTTTGTAGAAGCGCTTGCATGCCTACACAAATTGCAAGAACAGGTTTATTAAAAGCAGCGTTGCGTACGACTTCATCAATACCTGCTTCACGCATGCCTTGCATACAGTCACGCATTGCCCCAACACCCGGGAAAACAATTTTGTCGGCTTGTGCAATTAATTTTGGGTCGTTAGTTACATCGACTGTAGCGCCTACATGCTCAAGTGCTTTAGCAGCTGAGTGTAGATTGCCCATGCCATAATCAAGTAACGCGATACGTGTCATTAGAGGCTACCTTTTGTCGATGCAATCGTGTTTTCAGCACGTGGATCAATTTCACATGCCATACGCAAAGCACGA
Organism: Acinetobacter sp. 1424608; assembly: GCF_000588255.1. Classification (NCBI taxonomy): domain Bacteria; kingdom Pseudomonadati; phylum Pseudomonadota; class Gammaproteobacteria; order Moraxellales; family Moraxellaceae; genus Acinetobacter; species Acinetobacter sp. 1424608. The sequence goes on along the minus strand of NZ_JFXL01000003.1, from coordinate 31,297 downwards.
GCTAGTGCTTTAAATACACTCTCGATTTGATGGTGGCTATTTTTACCTTTCAAGTTATCAATATGTAAGGTCATAAGGGCGTGGTTTACGAAACCTTGGAAAAACTCGGAAAATAAGTCTACGTCAAAGGTGCCGATGCGCGCGCGAGTAAATGGAATATCCATAAATAAACCCGGACGACCAGATAAATCTACAACCACACGAGATAAAGCTTCGTCTAATGGCGCATAAAAATGACCATAACGACGTAAACCTTTTTTATCACCTAAAGCTTGTGCAAAAGCTTGTCCAAGCGTGATACCGCAGTCTTCTACGGTATGGTGATCGTCAATCTCTAAGTCTCCATCACAATGAATATCGATATCAAATAAGCCATGTCGCTTGATTTGATCAATCATATGGTCTAAAAATGGAACTCCGGTGTTTAGTGTGCCTTGACCAGTACCATCGAGATTTAAACGAACTCGAATTTTGGTTTCATTGGTATTTCTAACCACTTCACTGATACGTTGCGTCATGGACACGTTCCTCAAAAAACGTCAAAAATGATTGGATGTTAACGACAATTTCGCTGTGACGAATTCGTGACAGCATCATAGTTTGCTCAGGAGGGTTAATCAATGCCTATTACCGTACATGCTTATAGTTCTCTAGATAATTCAGAGATCCGCGATCAGCTTGAGCGACTGTATGACACAAGTCCGGAGTTTGGTGACGGGCACGATGCGATTGAACAACTTGAACAAGATTTACAGCAGTATACCACGCTATACACTGCCGAATTTAACACCAAAATTATAGGTGCAATCTGGTGCTCAGGACAAGGCGAAAGCAAGGTACTTGAATATATTGTTGTACACCCAGCTAACCGTGGTCGTGGGGTAGCTGAGCGCTTGGTAGAAGAAGCCTGTCGTATAGAAGAATCAAAAGGCGTTAAAATTTTTGAGCCAGGCTGTGGTGCCATTCATCGCTGCTTAGCGCATATTGGTAAATTGCATAGTTAAAATTCTATTTTTACTGTACTTGTGATTTAAAATTAAACACTTGTTACAAAAAATACGGAAGTTGCTTGACGTCTTCTTATAAACATTGTTTAATACGCCCACTTCGGCGTGATAGCTCAGTAGGTAGAGCAACGGATTGAAAATCCGTGTGTCCCCAGTTCGATCCTGGGTCTCGCCACCATTATTTGTGTTTTCAATCCCTGATCCCATCAGGGATTTTTTTTAAGTATAAAAAATACTCATTTAAATCAGAAACTCAGGATAATTGTTGACTATTGTTCTGAGATGCGGCTTAATACAGGCCATCGGCGTGATAGCTCAGTAGGTAGAGCAACGGATTGAAAATCCGTGTGTCCCCAGTTCGATCCTGGGTCTCGCCACCATTATTTGTGTTTTCAATCCCTGATCCCATCAGGGATTTTTTTTAAGTATAAAAAATACTCATTTAAATCAGAAACTCAGGATAATTGTTGACTATTGTTCTGAGATGCGGCTTAATACAGGCCATCGGCGTGATAGCTCAGTAGGTAGAGCAACGGATTGAAAATCCGTGTGTCCCCAGTTCGATCCTGGGTCTCGCCACCATATTCAAAAAAGCCCCACACTTTAAAGTATGGGGCTTTTTTCATGCCTATTTATTTAATAAAAAATATTAAGACTTTACTTGTGTATAAATCTCATTTTATCCACAAGCAAACTCAGTTATCCCCAACAATGTTTGAACTTTCTAGAAATGGCTCAACTGAAATTTGTCTTTAGTCGTGAGGACTATCATTAATGAGTCGTTTTCCTAAACATACGGCTTCTACTTCGTCATAACCGAGCTGTTCGTAAAAGTTCAGCACATTTAGATTGTCTTTACGCACCAATAATTGAAGTTTTGGGCAGCCGCGAGCGATAAGGCGCTTTTCAAGCTGCTGAACAAGCGCTGTAGCGATTCCTAAGCGTTGTTGGTGGGGATGAACAGCTAAATAGTTAATCCAGCCTCTATGACCGTCATAGCCGCCCATGAGCGTGCCAATTAATTGCTCATCTTTAATTGCAACCAAAAACAAATCATCCTGTTGTGAGACTTTTCTAAATATATCGGTTTCAGGATTATTCCATGGACGGGTTAGGTCGCAGCTTTCCCATAAATTGACCACATCATCCAGATCTGCATTTGTAAATTGACGAATAATAAACATATGGATTTCTACTTTTTGTTTTGATGTATTGAAAAGATAAAATAAAAATACGCAATTGAGCAGTAGTTTGTGAATAATTTAAACAAATAAAAAAGCACCCCCGTAGGAGTGCTTAAATTAAATATATTGCTTACGCTGATTTTGCAACAGGTGCCGCTTGAAGCATTTGACCTGTTTCTTCGAAGTTTGCATGCCAAGACAATGCTTCACGAAGTAAATGAGGAGTATGACCACCTTTGGCACATGCACGATCAAAGTAGTCGTTCAGTGCATCACGGTAAAGCGGATGCACACAGTTATCAATAATTGCGCGAGCACGTTCACGAGGTGCTAAGCCACGTAAGTCTGCTAAACCTTGCTCTGTTACTAAAATATCAACGTCGTGTTCACTGTGGTCAACGTGGCTTACCATTGGCACGATAGAAGAGATATCGCCACCCTTAGCAATTGATTTGGTCACAAAAATTGCCAAGTGAGCATTACGCGCAAAGTCGCCTGAACCACCGATACCATTCATCATTTTAGTACCACATACGTGAGTTGAGTTCACGTTGCCGTAAATATCAAACTCAAGTGCAGTGTTAATGCCGATAATACCTAAACGACGTACAAGCTCAGGGTGATTCGAAATTTCTTGTGGACGAAGTACTAATTTGTCTTTGTAAGCTTCGATATTGCCAAAAACTTTCTCACCACATTTAGCTGAAAGGGTAATTGAGCTACCAGAAGCAAACTTCATTTTACCTGCATCAATGAGTTCAAAAGTACAGTCTTGTAGTACTTCTGAGTACATGATGAGGTCTTCAAAATTAGAATCTTTTAAACCTGTTAATACTGCATTGGCAATTGAACCGATCCCTGCTTGTAATGGACCAAGGTTCTTAGGTAAACGGCCTTCAGCAACTTCTTTTTCAAAGAAAGCAATCAGGTGATTTGCGATGCCTTGAGTCTCTTCATCTGGAGGAGTGACTGTTGATGGTGAGTCATGTGTATCGTTAAAGACAATACCTACAATTTTTGCAGGATCGATCTGGATGGCTGTTGTACCAATACGCTCATCCACTTTTGTTAATGGAATTGGCGTACGTGTTGGACGGTAAGTTGGAATATAGATGTCGTGCAAACCTTCAAAGCTTTTGCTTAAAGAGGTATTGATTTCAACAATAACTTTTTCGGCAAAAATTGCGAAACTTGCAGAATTACCTACAGAAGTTGTTGGAATAATGCCGCCATCTTCAGTAATTGCAATTGCTTCAATCACCGCAACATCTGGACGTTTAAGTTGCTGGTTACGCATTTGCTCAACAGTTTCTGATAAATGTTGATCAATAAACATAACTTCGCCGTTGTTAATCGCACGACGTAAAGTATTGTCTACCTGAAATGGCATACGACGAGATAAAACACCTGCTTCCGTGAGTTGTTTGTCTAAGTCATTACCTAAGCTAGCACCCGTAATTAACGTGATTTTTAACGGATTTTTTTTTGCAAGCTCTACAAGTGCTTGAGGAACAGCTTTAGCTTCGCCAGCACGAGTAAAACCACTCATACCAACAGTCATTCCATTTTCGATGAATTGCGCAGCTTGTTCAGCACTGATGACCTTGTCATGAAGAGAAGCTAGGCGAATACGACTTAAAGACATTGGACATCCTCAATATTGTCAAAACATACCGGATTTTAGCTATGAAAAAATGAAAAGTGCATAGGTGTTAGGCTAAGGTCTAATTTTTTAAATAAATGGCGGTATAAATTTATTTTATGACTTTTAATGCATTGATTTATTTAGTATTTAATAAATTTTAAAATAGCGCTTTAAATGATCAATTGATCAAATTAGAAGCGCTCACTTAAAGTTTGTTTAATTTTTTCCAAAGGATTTGGCGTTGTGTTTTCTTCGGCCGCTGGTTTTGGAATAGGTAATGAAATAATCACTTCTAAACCGCCTTGTTCACGGTTATGAATTTGAATTTCACCTTGATGAATGTCGACAATACGCTTAACAATTGCAAGGCCTAAACCACTGCCTTGAATGGTCCTAGCAGAGTTACCTCTTACAAATGGTTGCATTAATTCTTCAATCTGGTCTTCTGGAATACCTTCACCATGGTCGGCAACCGTAATTAAAATATGTTCATTTTCAACTTTTGCACTGAGTTCGATTGGCTCCGCACCATAACGTTTTGCGTTATTAATGAGGTTGGCAATCAGACGTTTTAAAGAAAGGCTACGTGCAGGAATAATCGGAACATCTTGCACCTCAAAACGAATATCAAGCGGTTTAAATTGAACAATTAATTCTTGCAATAATATATTGATATTGGTGTCTTTTAATTCTTCATCTGAACCATCCCGCATATACGAGATGAACTGATTCAAAATTGCATCCATATCATCTACATCATAGATCAAACCTTCACGTAGAAATTCATCAGGCAACATTTCAGCGGTTAAACGAATACGTGTAAGCGGGGTTCTTAAATCGTGTGAAATACCCGCTAGCATAATCCGTCTTTCACGCTCGGTCTGCTCAAGTGTATACACCATGCGGTTAAATGCTTGGTTTACCTGACGAATTTCTAAAGGGCCATGGTTAGTATCTAAATATGGTGCTGTTCCAGACTTACTATATTCGTTGGCAGCATTTTGCAAACGACGTAATGGACGGTTCATTTGACGAATCAAAATTAAAATAATGATGGCCGAAACTAATGGCACACCCACAACCCAACCAATTAATAGCTCAGGACTATAGTTTGCATAGGTTTTTAAAGGCTCACGAACCCAATTGCCATGCATTTCTGGTGTTTGAATCCAGATGCGTGGGCTAGGTTTAAACTGGAAGTAAACTGTAACGTCTTTTGCGCCGATTTCATTTGCAAGTTTTTGTTCAACTTGGTTGGTAAAAAACTCCGCAATGACTTTATCGCGAACGCTTGGATACTCTTTAGGATCGGTTATATATTCAATGCCAACCCGATTACGCAACCAAGTGTCAACATCAACTTCGGTATCGCGATGAAAAATACGAATATTAGGGTTGTTCACTAGCTCGAGTTCAACAGCCAAATAACGGGCATGCTGTTGAATTTCGGGTAAATAGAGGGTTCGCCAAAAAAACCACAATGACATAAAGAGGCTAAAGAACACCACCAGCAGTACCAAAATTGTGGTACGCATGGCAGCAGAACGTGGCTTAATTTTGTCGAGAAAACGTTCCCATCTCGTCCGTTTACGCTCTGAATACGCAACGTAGTCGGTAAAGTTTTGCGGTGGTATTGGCTCTAAACTCACTCTAATTTATCTCAAGCTTATTCAGCACCATCTGGAACAAATACATAACCTACACCCCATACCGTTTGAATATAACGTGCGCGTGCTGGGTTATCTTCAATTAAACGACGTAGACGAGACACTTGAACGTCAATTGAGCGCTCCATTGCACCCCATTCACGGCCACGAGCCAAGTTCATAAGTTTGTCGCGCGTTAACGGTTCACGTGGATGCTGTACCAATGCTTTCAATACGGCAAACTCACCCGTGGTCAAAGTAACGATTTGTCCTTCACGAGTAAGCGTACGTGTAGATAAATCTAAAGACCATGGACCAAAGCTAACCACTTCAACTTGTTGGCTTGGAGCACCCGGAACTTCACGAACCTGACGACGTAATACTGCGCGAATACGTGCTAAAAGCTCATTTGGGTTGAATGGTTTCGGTAAATAGTCATCTGCACCAGCTTCAAGACCAGCAATACGGTCAGAGTCGCTACCACGTGCAGTTAGCATAATAATAGGTGTATCAATGTTTGACTGACGTAAACGACGACAGATACTTAAACCATCTTCAACGGGCAACATAAAGTCGAGTACGATAAGTGAAAATAACTCACGTTGTAATAAACGATCCATTTGTGAGGCATCGTGGGCAGTTTTTACAACAAAGCCTTTATCTTCCAAAAAACGTTGCAAGAGGGTACGTAAACGCACATCGTCATCGACCACTAAAATGCGTTCGACACGATCCGTTTCGTTATGTACGGTTTCAGGATGTTCAGCAGGTACAACTAAACTCATGATGTACTCCCTTTTAAAGTCATAATTTATATATTATTGGATCGGTTAGGCTTATTGCCAACAAGCCCTCAGTATAATGCCGATGTTCTTGTTAAGACTATGTATCAATTTGCTCAAAATTACAATTTTCGTAGGGGCTTGAAACCAAAAAACAACATCTTATGCCCATAATTTAGCAAAGCCTTAAAGAAAAAACCAAGCATTCGGTCACTCGTTAAATTCTATTCGATTAAATTTTAATAAATAATTGTTTCAAATAGATTATTTTAAAAATCAACGCTGCTTTTTAAAGCTTATTTTCTAAGAGGTTGAGAACTCATTCAAATATTAAAGCTTAATAATCTATTTAGACAGATAAGAAAAACTATAATTTTGTTCATTCTGATACTGTATCAATATGTTCATTTTCTCGTAATTTATATTAAAAATTTCATTTTACTTAACGGATATCCTATAAATTTCAGATTTTTTAAAAAGTAAAATATGGGTTTGAAGACCAAAATGAATAGCTAAAACGTTTTTTATGAAGTAAAGAATGTGAAAAATTCACAGTCAATACAAAAAAACGTTTTGAATACGCAAACAAGTGTGGATTTTATAGTCTTGGTCTTTATAATCAGTGCTTTTAAACTTTATCCTTGTGGGATCAAACACGATGACTGACTTAGTTCAGCAGTTGGCAAGTGAGCTTGCCGTACGTCCAAACCAAGTAGAAGCTGCCATCCGCTTAATTGATGAAGGTGCCAGTGTTCCATTCATTGCCCGTTACCGTAAAGAAGTAACACAAGGTTTAGATGATACGCAGTTACGCCAATTAGATACTCGTTTAGCGTATTTACGTGATTTATATGAGCGCCGTGAAAAGGTCATTCAGTCATTGCAAGAACAGAATAAATTGAATGATGACTTGTTGGCGCGGGTGAATGCAGCCGAAACAAAAAATGCTTTAGAAGAAATTTATGCGCCGTACCGTCCTAAACGTACGAGCAAGTCTTTCAAGGCGAAAGAAGCGGGTCTGGGGCCAATTGCCGAAAAAATTATTTCAGAACAAATTGATCCGACAGAAGCATTAGCTGGTTTTAGTCATGAAGACTACCCAGATGTAGAAAGTCAGTTAGACGCAATCCAGCATATTTTGATTGATGATTGGGCACAAAACATTGCGCTTACTACAGAATTAAAAGCGACTTTTGCAAAAACAGCAGTGCTAAAAAGTACTGTTGCTTCTGAAGAAAAGAAAGAAGTGGGCAAAAAGTTCCGCGATTACTTTGAATTTTCTGAAGGCCTCAACAAATTACCTTCTCATCGTTTATTGGCAATGTTACGTGGCCGTCAAGAAAACGTACTTGGTTTAAAAGTAGATGGTGAAGATGATGCACCATTGGCACGTATTGAAACTGAATACAACCTAGATCAAATTCAGCCACAAGCTCGCCAAGACTTCTTGAAGCAAACTGCAAAATTATTCTGGTTAGGTAAAGTTCGTCCTCAAATCGAGCATTCATTACTGACAGAAAAACGCCTTGCTGCCGAAGCAGAAGCAATGCAGGTATTTGCTGAAAACCTTCGTCATTTATTGTTATCTGCACCAGCGGGTAGCCGTACGACTTTGGGTGTTGACCCTGGTATTCGTACTGGTGTGAAACTGGCTGTTGTAAGCGATGCTGGTGATGTACTTGCTCACAGCACGATTTACCCATTTGCGCCTAAAGAAGACAAAGAAGGCTCTATTGCTGAGCTTGCACGTCTATGCCGTGAATATAATGTCGAGCTTATTGCGATTGGTAATGGTACTGCGAGCCGTGAAACAGAAGCTGTAGTTGCAGAAATGATGGCTGCAAATACAGACCTTAAATTAACACGTGTGACTGTAAGCGAAGCAGGTGCATCTGTTTACTCTGCAAGTGAACTTGCTGCAGCAGAACTTCCAGAGCTTGATGTTTCAATTCGTGGCGCAGTGTCTATTGCGCGCCGTTTACAAGATCCACTTGCTGAACTTGTGAAGATTGACCCGAAATCGATTGGTGTAGGTCAGTATCAACACGACGTAAACCAAACTGGTTTAGCAAAAACGCTTGATGCAGTGGTAGAAGACTGTGTGAACGCTGTTGGTGTTGATGTAAATACTGCTTCACCAGCAATCTTGGCTTACATTGCAGGTTTAAATAAAGCGATTGCTCAGCAAATCGTTGAATACCGTAAAGAACATGGCCGTTTTGATAACCGTCAAGCATTGAAAAGCGTACCACGTTTAGGCGAGCGTACTTTTGAACAAGCAGCTGGTTTCTTACGTATTCAAAATGGTTCTGAACCTTTAGATGCTTCTGCTGTTCACCCTGAAAGTTATGGTCTTGTCGAGAAAATTGTTGCAGCAAAAGCGACAACTGTTAAAGACATTATTGGTAATACTGAAATTATTCGTCAGGTGAAAGCAGAAGAGTTTGTTGATGACAAATTCGGTTTGCCGACTATTCAGGATGTTTTAGCAGAACTTGAAAAACCAGGACGTGACCCACGTCCAGAATTCCGCACAGCTAAATTCCGTGAAGACATTACTGAAGTTGCTCAGTTGACTGAAGGTATGCAGCTTGAAGGCGTTGTAACGAATGTGACGAATTTTGGTGCCTTTGTTGATATTGGCGTACACCAAGATGGTTTAGTTCATATTTCTGAATTAGCGAATGAATTCGTTTCTGACCCGCATAAAGTGGTAAAACCAGGTCAAATCGTACAAGTGCGTGTGATGCAAGTTGATGCTGAGCGTAACCGTGTGAACTTGAGTATGCGTGCAGAAGGTGCCGCGCCTGTTAAGGCACAGCGTCCACCGCGTCGTGAGCAAAATAACGAACAGCGTTCTGAGCGTAAGCCGCAAGGTAAGCGTCCTCAACAACCACGTAAAGATCAGGTTGAACGTCCACAACGTAGCAAACAAGAAAAACCACAAGAACAAAAAATTGGTGGTTTTGGTGCATTGTTACTACAAGCAGGAATTAAAGGTTCTAAATAAACTACTGGATTAAAAATTTGATTAAAGAAGCCTATCTCGATAGGCTTCTTTTTTATGTGGAAATAATAGGATAAGTAATGATTAAATATAAAAAAATTCGTGGAGAAAAAAGACGTATTAGAAAAATTAAACAGTGGATTGATGATCATCTTGACCTTGATATTGCATATTTAAAGCGATATCAGTGTGAATATGTAAAGTTTTGGGTAGACCCATGGGATAGGTTATCTCTGACAAATAGTCAGTATCCACAGCCTCAAGGTATATATAAGGAATTATTTTTTAATGGTTTGCTCCAAATATACATGTCATGGAAAGAACAATTAGATTTCTTAGATCAAGCTTATTATTTAAAAATATGGTTATTTGAAAATGATTTGAAGCGGTCACAGGTTGTTTGCGTAATTGGTGAAAAAATTGAACATTATCAAAATCTTTTTGAAAAACCATTAGATGAAACTTCTTTAAGTATAGTCGAGTGGCAAGAAGTGAACGATATGATGGAGAAAGTCAATTGGGAGAAGAAAGTAGAAATAACGTTATATGAGAAAGATTGGCTTGGTAGTCCTGATGACTATAAGACTCAAAAAAATTATCAAGATACAAAAAAATGGTTTAATAACAATGTAATTGAGAAATATCGAGAAGTAAAAAGAATTGATGGGGATGAATATTATATTGTTGAAACAGATAAAGTTTGGATAGGCTATATTTTATAAATCTAAAATAAAAATTATCTAATAAAGATTAATGTACTTAAGCATTTTCGTATCTTATTCAACTTTCCAAATCTATAAGTTGTTGTACCAGTAGTTATATTTACGAATAGTTAATCATGAGTATTTATTAAAAAATCACAGTGGTAAAGATGAGGTGAATCTTAAGATCAACAAAAACGGTGTGAAATCTACAATCAACTATACAACGTTATAGCATAACTCAACTTTAACCCTTTACCGATGTCAGACAATATCGATAAAGCCTTGAGGTAAGTTCATCACTTTCAGGCAGTTATATTAAAAATTGATTGTTTTTTTTATATTATAAATGGTTGTTTTTATGCCGGCTTTAGAACTGAAAAATAGATTTCATTTAAACGATCTCCTTTCGGGAGTGGTCGTATTTCTCGTGGCCTTACCTTTATGTTTAGGTATTGCCTTAGCCTCAGGTGCTCCAATCATTTCTGGTATTATTGCCGGAATTGTTGGTGGAATTATTGTTGGCCTGCTGAGTGGTTCTCACATCAGTGTCTCTGGCCCAGCAGCAGGGTTGACTGCGGTCATCCTTGTACAACTCGATCAATTAGGCGGCAATTATGCCGCCTTTTTATTGTGTATTGTATTTGCAGGAATTTTACAAATTCTGTTTGGTGTATTTAAGTTAGGTTTTTTTGCCAACTTTATTCCAAACAATGTCATTTTAGGATTACTGGCTGCCATTGGTGCCATTCTTATTGTGACTCAGCTACCGTATTTATTTGGGTTGACTGATTTTTCATGGAAAGACGTTTGGACTGCTACACCAGATACGCTTATCCAAAAGTTTGACACTGGCGCGGCGTTGATTGGACTGCTGAGCTTATTTTTAATTTTAGCTTGGGACAGCAGCCCACTTAAAAAATTAGCACTACCTTCAGCTTTAATTGCTGTGGTCATTGCTGCAGTTTTAAATTTTGTTTTAATGAATATTGGTTCATCTTGGGCAGTCCAAACCAATAATTTGATTCAACTACCAAATATATTACAAGCACCAGAAGAGGTATTGGTTTTTCCAGACTTTAGCTATCTGGCTGAACCATTAATTTATACCGGAGCAATTACACTCGCGATTGTGGCGTCTTTAGAGACATTACTAAACTTAGAAGCAGCGGATAAACTTGATCCTCAAAAGCGTTCATCTCCACCTAACCGTGAACTGTGGGCACAAGGTGCGGGGAATATTGTTTCAGGTTTAATTGGCGGCATGCCAGTCACATCAGTCATTGTCCGCAGTTCTGTAAATGCAAATACAGGCGCACGTAGTAAATATTCCACGATTATTCACGGCATATTATTGCTGCTAGCTGTTTTATTCTTTGTTCAACTCATGAACATGATTCCATTGTCTGCACTCGCAGCGATTTTAATTGTGACTGGTTTTAAACTGACTCATCCAAAATTATTTAAACAGCTTTATCAAAAAGGCTGGAAACAGTTTTTACCTTTCATTATCACTCTCGTTGCAATTTTACTGACAGACTTGTTAACCGGAATTTTGGTAGGTCTATTTACCAGTAGTGCATTTATTTTGTATGGCAACTTTAATAAAGGAGTTCGCGTATATAAAGAAAAGCATTTACATGGAATTGTGACGCGTATTGAGCTTCCATCACAGGTCACTTTTCTGAATCGTTCAGCGCTCATTTCTGCATTAGAGCATGTTCATAAAGATCAGCAGTTGATTATTGATGCCACTCAATGTGATTCGATTGATCCCGATATCTATCAGGTCATTCAAGACTATCAAAATGAGACGGCAGTTAAACGCCAAGTCGATCTTAAGCTTATTGGATTTAAGCAGCACTATGAAGAGGTGGATGATGCAGTTTTGGATATTTACATTAGTACGAGAGATCTACAGCGCAAATTAAGTCCGCAGCAGGTCGTTACTCTACTTAAAGAAGGTAATGAACGCTTTGTAAAAAATGAACGTTTACAACGTGATATTTACCGTCAAATTCGTGTCACCGCAGATGAAGGTCAGCACCCAATTGCTGCCGTGTTGGGATGTATGGACTCTCGGGCTCCAACTGAAATGATTTTTGATGTAGGTATTGGTGATCTATTTAGTTTAAGGATTGCCGGTAATATTGCAGGTCAAAAAGTACTTGGCTCACTTGAGTTTGCTTGTCAGGCAAAAGGTTCAAAAGTCATTTTAGTTTTAGGCCATACTGACTGTGGTGCAGTGACCAGTGCATGTCAGCTACGTTTACAGCAAAAGCAAGTTTCTGATGTCAAAGAAATGCCGCATATTCAATATGTGCTTGGCCCACTCATGCGTTCGGTAGAAAGTGTATATGACATTATGCAGCCACGTGAGTTAAACAAAGCTTTTATTAATCAGGTGACAGCAATGAATGTTCACTACAATATTCAATATATTATTAATAACAGCACAGTACTGAAAGACCTGCTAGATCGTGGTGAGATTGCAATTATTGGTGCGATTTATGATGTTAAAACAGGGCATGTTGAATTTTTAGATACTTAAATAGGATTAATAAAAAAGCGCCTAATGAGAGGCGCTTTTTTATTTTTAAATAACCTTAATATGGCGGATTACCAATGCTCACCAGGGAAAAGACGTGCATAAGCTTTTTGTGCCCAATTTAGTTTCTCAGTCTTTTTACCTTTTGCTGCATCTGAACTTGGGAATAGACGGAAACCAATCGACATAAACATGTTGTTGATGCCAGGTGCTACCGAATACGTCATAGAAGCTAAACGGCCTAAGTTTGTGGCAATACGTTTCGGACGTTTCACAATCGCATAAGCAATTAAGTCCGCTGCTTGTTCAGGTGATAGAGTCGGTACATATTTATAAATTTTAGTTGGCGCAATCATAGGAGTACGCACTAAAGGCATATAAATTGAGGTGATTGCAATTTTATGTGCATGAACTTCGGCAGATAGACAACGGCTAAATGCATCAAGTGCAGCTTTAGAAGCGACATAAGCCGAGAAGCGTGTTGCGTTTGCCAATACACCAATCGAGCTAATATTAATAATTTGTCCGTCTTTACGTTGAATCATGTGCGGTAAAATATTAAGAACCAAACGCACAGCGCCAAAGTAGTTCAATTGCATGGTACGCTCAAAGTCGTGGAAACGGTCATAAGACTCATGAACAGCACGACGAATAGAACGACCAGCGTTATTAATTAAAATATCAATATGATCGACAGAAGCTAGAATCTCTTTAGAAACCTGATCAATCATTTCCATGTCGTTCAGATCACATGGGAAAATTGATGCCTGACCGCCACGGCTTTCAATATCTGCTTTGACTTCTTCTAATGTTTCTTGAGTACGGGCAACCAGTAAAACATGCGCACCAGCGTCAGCAAGTTTATTGGAAATCGTTAAACCGATTCCACTTGAGGCGCCTGTCACTAAAATGACTTTACCTTGTACCTTTTCCTGGAACAGAGCTTCTAATTTTTTATTCACAGCATTTTACCTAAGTAGGGGCAGGGGCTATTTATTCCGGTATGTAATTTTTATTTTTACAACCGTTGGTTCATCCTGATGAACTCCTAAATATTGCCCTATCTTAATAGATGTTTAAAAATTGTCTAGTGTGTAAATATATGAAATTTAACAATTTATTTAGAGTAAAAACTCTAAATTATTACCCTAATCCATCAATTATTTTTAATGGTTAAATGACTTAAAAAATAAAAAAGCCTCTATATTCCAGAGGCTTGATAGATGAGTTTAAAATTTATACAGATGAAAGTGCTTGTTCTAAATCGGCAATTAGGTCATCTACATGCTCAATACCAATAGATAGGCGAACCATATCTTCACTTACGCCGGCAGCTTTTAGTTCTTGTTCATTGAGCTGGCGGTGAGTTGTGGTTGCAGGGTGGCAAGCTAAACTTTTCGCATCGCCAATATTCACAAGACGGGTAAATAACTGTAATGCATCAATGAAGCGAGTACCGCCTTCACGGCCATCCTGAACGCCAAAAGATAAAATTGCAGAAGGTTTGCCTTTTACATATTTTTGCGCAAGTTGGTGTTGTGGATGATCTTTTAAGCCTGCGTAATTGACCCATTTTACTTTCGGATGGTTTTGCAAATATTCCGCAATTTTCTGAGCATTTTCAGTATGACGTTCAATGCGTAAGTTTAGAGTTTCGAGACCCTGTAAAATTAAGAAAACACTGAGCGGGCTAATAGCTGCGCCTGTATTGCGTAATGGCACAACGCGAGCTCGTGCAATATAAGCTGCCTCACCTAATGCTTCGACATAGTTCACACCATGATAGCTTGGGTCGGGTGTATTCAAAACTTTAAAACGTTCTGGATATTTACCCCAAGGAAATTTACCGCTATCGACGATTGCACCGCCAATACTATTACCATGACCACCAATATATTTAGTAAGCGAATGGATAACGATATCAGCCCCATATTGAAATGGTTTTAATAAAGCAGGGGTGGCAACCGTGTTATCGACAACGACAGGTACACCATATTCATGGGCGATTTTTGAAATTGCTTCTAAATCGATGATATTGCCGAGCGGGTTACCAATTGACTCGACAAAAACAAGCTTAGTTTTATCGTCTATTAAGTTACGTAAGCTTTCGGGTTTTTGATAATCGAAAAAGCGAACTTCGATTCCCTGTTTTGGCAGCGTATGGGCAAATAAGTTGTATGTACCGCCATATAAAGTTGAGACTGAAGCAATATTGTCTCCCGCCTCAGTAATGGTTTGGATGGCATAGGTAATTGCTGCCATTCCGGATGCTAAAGCTAGAGCACCAATGCCACCTTCGAGAGCAGCAAGGCGTTGCTCAAGCACAGCAGTGGTCGGGTTCATAATACGGGTATAAATATTGCCTTGAACTTTTAAGTCGAAAAGGTCTGCACCGTGTTGGGTATTATCAAATGCATATGAAGTTGTTTGATAAATTGGAACAGCTACTGCTTTTGTTGTTGCTTCAGGAGTGTAGCCTGCGTGAATGGCTAAGGTTTCGTCTCGGTATGTATTTGACATTGTTATCATCGAAGTGGTTAAAGAATAATCCAGATTTTTTAGCATACTCTTTATTCATGATTTAGATATTTTTATGTAAAGTTCAGCATTTTTAAGTATAAAAGAGCTTATTTTATTTTTTTCGAATCACTCAATTAAATTTACATGAAGTTGAGAGAACGCCACAAAAACTTACTGGCGGTCTGCCGTCTGCAAGAACACTATAAAAGTACAAGTAATTCAATTCATGATAAAAAAGCTGGAGAAGTGAACTAATGAGTACTCAAAAAGTATCTGATATTATCATTGAGGTGCTGGAACAAGCAGGTGTTCAACGTTGCTACGGTATTGTGGGTGACACCTTAAACCATGTCACTGACTCCATGTCTAAGAGTAAAATTGAATGGATTCATGTGCGCCACGAAGAGGTTGGTGGTTTTGCAGCCGGTACAGATGCTTTACTCAGTAGTCACTTGACGGCATGTGCAGGATCGTGTGGGCCAGGAAGCCTACACTTCATTAATGGTTTGTATGAATCGCATCGTAATCGTGCGCCTGTAATTTTGATTGCAAGCCAGATTTCTACCGAGATGGCAGGATTTGTCGACTTTCCACAATATGTCGATTTTAAATCGGTTTATGCAAAAAATTCGGTTTTTTGTGAAGAGATTACCCAACCTTCACAAGCCAGACATATTATGAGCATGGCGTGTCAGGCTGCGCTGACCAAACGTGGTGTCGCGGTGGTCATTGTTCCTGCCAATATCAGTGCAGCGTCAGCTGAGGCGGGTCTACCCTTTGTACCGCGCCAAACAGATCCCGATATTTTGCCGAATAAGTCCGAACTCAACCAGATTGTTCAGTTGATTTCACAGCATCAAAGAATTGGAATTTATGCGGGTGCTGGGTGTGAGGATGCGCATGACCAACTCGTGGCTTTTGCAGAGAAGTTAAAAGCTCCTGTAGCACATACTTCACGTGCTAAGGATTTTGTCGAATACGACAATCCATACAATATGGGCATGACGGGTATTTTTGGTAATAAAGCGGGTTATCACACCGTCATGGATTGCGATTTGCTGATTTTGCTAGGTACCGATTTTGCATGGGCACAGTATTATCCAAGTCATGCCAAAATCTTGCAAATTGATATTGATCCGACCCATTTGGGGCGTCGCCATCCGATTACATTAGGTGCCGTGGGTAAAATTTCATCTACACTCGATGCATTATTGCCACTGCTTGAAACACGTCATGAGCGTGATTTTCTAGATCATTGTCTTGCGTTGAAACATGAGAGCGATGAAATACGACGTAAAGAAGAGCGGGTAGGTAAAGATGGGCTGATTCATCCACAATATCTGGTGTCTTTACTCAACCGTTATGCAGATCAAGATGCAATTTTCTTCGGAGATGGTGGCTCACCGATGGTATGGGTATTAAGGCATATTGATGTAAATGGAAAACGTCGAACCTTTACCAGTTTGTTACATGGCACTATGGCCAATGCCATGCCGCAGGCACTTGGAGCCCAAAAAGCATTCCCGAACCGCCAGATCATTGCATTATGTGGAGATGGTGGCTTAGCCATGTTACTGGGAGATCTGCTCACCACAATTCAAGAAAAGCTGCCAATCAAGATTGTGGTATTTAATAATAGTTCGCTCAATTTTGTAGAGCTTGAACAAAAAGTGGAAGGTTTGCTCGACCATTATACTGACCTGCTCAATCCTGATTTCGGTCAGCTTGCTCGCGTAATTGGTTTGCATGGACAAACGATAACGCATGGTAACGGGTTAGAACAGGCAGTGGAAAGTTTTTTAAAACACGATGGTCCTGCTTTACTCGATGTGCATACCAATCCGATGGAGCTGGTAATGCCGCCAGATCCTAACCTGAATCAGGTTTCTTCAACCTCTCTCTATGCGATTAAAGCGTTAATGTCGGGTCGGGTAGATGATGTTAAAAATTTGTTAGTCAATAATTTTATTAAATAAATCTATGTAGAAGAACTCATCTTCAAGCAGTGTAATAAGCGAAAAATGCATGATTCAAAGTCATGCATTTTTTATATCAGGAAACAATTTTGACGTCATTTATCAGTTATAAAAAACGATTAAACTTAATCACGCCTTATTTTTTTGCTACGTTCAGCATATAATAGCTACTATTTTTCGCTCATTGCGATCTGTTGGTTTTTCAATTGAGGAGTCCTGCGTGGCCCAATATATTTATACGATGAACCGAGTGTCTAAGATGGTTCCGCCAAAGCGCGAAATCTTAAAAGACATCTCTTTATCATTTTTCCCGGGTGCCAAAATTGGTGTGCTCGGTTTGAACGGTGCGGGTAAATCTACCTTGCTTCGTATTATGGCTGGCGTAGATAAAGATTTCTCTGGTGAAGCTCGTGCACAACCTGGAATTAAAATCGGCTATTTAGAGCAAGAACCGCCGCTTGATCCAACTAAAGACGTTCGTGGTAACGTTGAAGATGGCGTACGTGAAGCTCTAGATGCTTTAGAACGTCTTGATCAGGTATTTGCAGAATATGCAGACCCAGATGCAGATTTTGATGCGCTTGCAAAAGAGCAGGAAAAATTAGAATCAATTATCCATGCTTGGGATGCACACAACTTAAATAACCAGCTTGAAATCGCGGCAGATGCCTTGAATCTTCCAGCATGGGATGCAGACGTAAGTAAGCTTTCAGGTGGTGAACGCCGTCGTGTAGCACTGTGCCGTTTATTGCTCTCTAAACCAGACATGTTACTTCTTGACGAACCGACGAACCATTTGGATGCAGAGTCTGTATCTTGGTTAGAGCGTTTCTTAAAAGACTTCCCTGGTACAATTGTTGCGATTACGCATGACCGTTATTTCCTTGATAACGTTGCCGAGTGGATCTTGGAGCTTGACCGTGGGCATGGTATTCCTTACCAAGGTAACTATACTTCTTGGTTGGAGCAAAAAAATGCTCGTTTAGAACAAGAGCAGAAACAAGAAGAATCTTTTGCTAAAGCATTGAAAAAAGAACTTGAATGGGTTCGTCAAAATGCGAAAGGTCAGCAAAAGAAAAACAAAGCGCGTATGGAGCGTTTTGAAGAACTTAACTCACGCGAATTCCAACAGCGTAACGAGACCTCTGAAATCTATATTCCACCTGGTCCACGTTTAGGGAACAAGGTTGTTGAAGTAGAGAACATCAGCAAATCATTTGGTGACCGTTTACTTTACGAAAATTTATCATTTACGGTACCACCAGCAGCGATTGTCGGTATTGTAGGTCCTAACGGTGCGGGTAAAACGACTTTATTCCGCATGATGACAGGCGAGCAAAAACCTGACACTGGTACTGTAACACTGGGTGATTCGGTTAAAGTTGCTTATGTTGGTCAGATTCGTGACACTTTAGATGATAACAAAACAGTTTGGGAAGAAGTTTCTGGCGGTTTAGATATCTTGAAAGTGGGCGATTATGAAATTGCATCACGTGCTTATATTGGTCGCTTTAACTTTAAAGGCCAAGATCAGCAAAAACGAGTAGGTGAATTGTCAGGTGGTGAGCGTAACCGTTTACAACTTGCAAAAATCTTACAGCAAGGTGCAAACGTTATCTTACTGGATGAGCCATCAAACGACTTGGACGTAGAAACTTTACGTGCACTGGAAGATGCAATTTTGGTATTCCCTGGTACGGTAATGGTTGTATCGCATGACCGTTGGTTCCTTGACCGTATTGCAACTCACATCTTGTCATTTGAAGATGAGCAACCAGAGTTCTATACAGGTAACTATACCGAGTTTGAAGCATATCGCCGTGCTAAGCTTGGTGATGATGCTCAACCACATCGTAAGAAATACAAAAAAATTGGTGGCTAATTACACCTAAATTGAAAAACCAGCCTAAGGGCTGGTTTTTTATTAGAAGGCAAGTTTACTGAAAGCTTCTTGTAAGCAACGTTCAGCGTCGGGATGACCTTGACTTGCTGCTTTGTTTAACCACTTTTCAGCTTCAGTGTAGTTTTTATCTAAACCAAATTGACCATTTAAATAGCCAATACCAAGTTTAAAAGAAGCGTCAGCATTACCTCTTAAAGCTGCACGGAGGTAACACCACATCGCATTGCGGTCGTTTGGGGTAATATCTAGCCAATTTTGCATACGTTCATGATCTTGTACGGCTAACTCTTCAAAGCGTAAGCCTTGTTCAATTTCATCCTCAGCTTGTGAATGCATATCGGCTGGTAAGTTTTCAAAGGCAAACAAGTGATTAAGCCCATGCTTGATTGTTTTCATATCCATGATAGTCTCCCCTTGTTCCTCAATCTGATTGAATTGACTCACACTTTTAAGCTAGTCCCTTATATTGAAATCTTATGTTTTATTTTGTAAATGTGATATAGCGCATTTGGATGAAAAATGATGAGGTTTTAGCTTACATAAAAGTTACAGATGTTTTTACGCTTAGCGAAATTTATAGGTAAACAAAGACTCTCTTGAGTAAATTTAAAACTAGAACATAATTTTTTTTGAAATGCGAAGAATTCAATAAAAGTTATCAATAACAAACAAAAGAAATTTTTTTAAACAAAACCAGCTTTAAAGCTGGTTTTGTATTTAAGTAAAAAGTTTTTATTTATTAAAATCGCCTCTTAAATCAGACCAAATTAATAACGGATAAATAGTTACCACATCAAAAGTCATCGCTAATGGATAGAGTACTTTGCGAGTAGCGCTTTTAAACGGGTGCTTCGTTGTTGTTTCAATTTTTTCTTGTAGTTCAACGGCATATGGTTTTTCTAATTTTTGCTGTATATCTTTTGGATTTTTAGCTTCATACAGTTGGCCTTTGAAAAAAATATTAATATATGGGTACTGATTTTTTTGTTGCTCAAGTACTGCATTAAAATTTTCTCTAAACCCCAATTTTTTTAACATATCTTTTTGTTTTTCGTTGAGATTTCCTAATTGGGTGTTATAGCGAACTTGGATTACACCATTGAAATGATTGGCATCTTCCATAGTGAGTATAAGAGGGGAAGGGATATTAAGTGTTCTGTCATTAGCACGTATAGTTTTAATAATCTTTAAAAATTCAGAACTACCATCAGTCATTAAGTAATTATAGTCTTGACCAACAAAGACAATACCTTGTTTTTGGTCATCTTTAACGGCTTTCCCGAGTGCAATAATCTGATCAGTTTTTAAAATATTTGTCTTAACTTCGGTTGTTTCGCTAGGAAGGGTATTGGACAACATTGTAGTTGCACAACCGCTTAAACCGAGGCAAGTTACTAATATAAAAGTAGTTAAAGTTTTATACATACATATTGCTCTAAAAAAATTCTTTTATGCAGAAAAATTTGGAAAATTTCTGAGTAAAAAAGTGAACCTATAATTAAATGTTTTGTAATTTTATTACATGGCGGGAGCCTGCTATAGTGGCTTTGTTCAACTTTTTAGTTTAATGGTGTGCTGTTGCCACGTTCTGCACTTTTCATGTCCGTCTTATTCTGTTTGCTTATATTCCAAAGTTTATGGAATGTGGCAGCGGCATTTTGCGCCCATGAAAATCAGGAAAAAGCATTGCATCATTTTGGACATCATGCTGCTTTGAGTTATGAATCTTCACAGCATAGCCATACTGAAAAGACTGAGGTTGAAGGGATTACGCATAAATCTCCCCTAAGCTTGTCCGATCATCATGACCATTTACCTTCATGTTTTCATGTTGTGATTGTAGAAGCACAAGAAAAAATTGTTTCACCGTTAATACAGTCATCTGAGCCAAAACAACAATATTATTGGTCTAATTCTTATAAGTCTCCTCATATTTCTAAACAAGACCCGCCTCCTGTTTTAACCCTGCTATAGGTGGGGTAGCCGAAAAATAACCCACCAGAAATATTATTTATTTCATAGGGTTAATTGTATGTGTAAACAAGGCACGGTAGTCCTTTATGTGGATTACTCATTTAGATATTCACGTCTTTATTCTAATCAAAAGGCAGAATATAAGTTTCCATCAAATTTTTCTGAAGAACAGAAATATCATCTAAACAAAACAGTTACCTTGTCTCTGAGTATTCACAGTAATGGGGGATTATGGAAATGAATATTTTATTTTCCCCCCGTGTTCGAACTGTGAGTTCCAGAGTTATTGGTTTTGTTTTGGCTATTATTCTCGCTTTAAGTTTTAGCAAATGGCATTTTCAGGCGGCATTTGTAGAACATATCTTATGGGTTTTTGGATGGCTATTTGTTGGTATCGGAGTAATGGGAAGAATATGGTGCAGTCTTTACATTTCCGGATTTAAAAATGCCAAGTTAGTGACTGACGGCCCATATTCTCTGTGTCGAAATCCTCTATATCTGTTTAGCTATTTGGGAGGACTCGGAATCATGTTGATTACTGAGACTTTCATTTTTCCCATATTATTCACGCTTTATTTCTTCTGTTATTACCATTATGTCATTAGTCAAGAAGAAGCTTTTTTAAGTGAAAAATATGGAACAGCATATACAGATTATGTAAAGACAATTCCCCGTTTTTTACCCAGTTTCCAGAATTTTAAAGAACCAGATTTTTATCAAGTCTCACCAAAGCATTTTCGTCTTTTTTTGACTCAAGTCGTTTGGTTTATCTGGATTGCTGCATTGGTCCAACTTTTTGATGAGCTGCGATCGCATGGTGTTCTTCCTTCATTATTTAGTTGGTTCTAGTAAAAAGTGAAATGTGCATGCTTTTCAAAGAATCGGAAGATTGTACTGAATTGATGAATCGAGGCATGCAAAAAATTATATGTATTTAAGGATTAACTCCTTAAATACATTCGGAATATTTAGATTAGGTGATTATGATGTTAATTAAATTAAATATAAAATCGGCTTTGATGGTTCTATTTCTTTCAATGAGTTTGGCTCATGCTGATGGAGGATTAATATTCCTCGAAAAGAATATTAAGTCTCAGCAAGAAACAAAAGCTAAAACAGAAAAAAGTAAGAATCCTCATTTAACATGTAAACGTAAATAATTTTTATTTTTGCAGAAAGCTAATTATTTAATAATTAGCTTTCTAGCTATAAAGATAAACATTTTTAATGGCTTATTTATCTTTAATCCAAGTTATTCGGTATTGTTTCTATGTTGGCATTCAGAGATGTAATTTTATTACATGCTATGAGCCTGCTATAGTGGCTTTGTTCAACTTTTTAGTTTAATGGTGTGCTGTTGCCACGTTCTGCACTTTTCATGTCCGTCTTATTCTGTTTGCTTATATTCCAAAGTTTATGGAATGTGGCAGCGGCATTTTGCGCCCATGAAAATCAGGAAAAAGCATTACATCATTTTGGACATCATGCTGCTTTGAGTTATGAATCTTCACAACATAGCCATACTGAAAAGACTGGGGTTGAAGGGACTACGCATAAGTCTCCCCTAAGCTTGTCCGATCATCATGACCATTTACCTTCATGTTTTCATGTTGTGATTGTAGAAGCACAAGAAAAAATTGTTTCACCGTTAATACAGTCATCTGAGCCAAAACAACAATATTATTGGTCTAATTCTTATAAGTCTCCTCATATTTCTAAACAAGCCCCGCCTCCTGTTTTAACCCTGCTATAGGTGGGGTAGCCGAAAAATAACCCACCAGAAATATTATTTATTTCATAGGGTTACTTTATGTCTATTTTTTTATACGAAAAACGTTTCGTTAGTCTGAGCTCATCTTGGATACTTAAATCATTAGTTGTTGCGGTTGCGCTTTCAACTAGTGTTGTAACAACTGCGGCTAATTCAAATCAAAATCTTGCTGAGAACACTCAAGCGCAGCGTATACAGAATGTTTTAACGTTTGAGCAAGTACTAGAGCAGGTTAAGCAATTTCAGACACAAACAGGAATTTGGCAAGCTCAACAAGATATCGCAGAGAGCAATATCAAACAGAGCCAGTTATGGGAAAATCCGACGGTTTCTGTACAGCAAACGGGTTTTAAATCTGGAAAAGATCAGGAACTAGAACTTGGTATATCGCAAAAACTAGATGTTTTTGGTGTACGTTCCGCAGCAAAAAAACTGGCAAGTGTCCAGCAAAATCAAGTTGAGTTAAATCAGGTTTTATATGAGGCTCAGCTAAAGCTTGCTGTCAAATATTTATGGTCACAAGTATCAATTTTAGAGCTTGAACATGAAGTTGCCAAAGCACAATTAAAAACGAGTAAGAACCTTTTAGATGCTACTCGTTTACGCTTTCAGGCCGGTAGTATTGCTCAGGTTGATTTAGACCGAACTTTAATGACGCATGTTGAAAACCAACGTTTATATCAGGAAGTTGAATTATCACTAAGTAGTGCCAAAAGAAAATTGGCGAACTTATGGGGTGAGACTGAAGATAACTTCACCTTACGTCCTGATATAAAAAGTGCGTGGCCTTTAAAAAATGAAGGTGACATCGATCAATACTTAAAACAGAATTTGTTAGAACAGTCCATGCGACTTCAAGCCATCCAACAAAATTCTGAAATTAATTATTTAAAAGCAAAAAATCGTCCAACACCTACCGTAAATATGGGCGTGGTTCGTAGCAAAACCGCAGAAACGAGCAGTACCGAAAATCAGATTCGAGTAGGTATTGCGGTTCCTTTAAACATTTTTAATCGCCAGCAATATGCCCTGAAAATTGCCCAAAGCAAACTTGATTTAATTGCCCAGCAGCAAAGTTTTTATAAAAAGCAAAGCCTAGATTCTATTCGTACTCTACAGTACGAGCTGGCTGGTTTGAAGCAACAATATAACTTGATGAATGAACAACAGATTCCTTTATCAGAGACGGTACAGGAGAAAATGTTGCTTGGCTTCAAAGTCGGTAAATTTGCAATTACTGATGTTCAGCAATCTACCCTGCAATTACAAGAACAAAGATTGAAGAAAGTTCAACTCCTTAAATCTGCTTGGCAAAAAGCAATTGAGGCTGAAAGTTTAGCTCTCGGGATCGATCCAAATATGGTGATGTCCGGAGATGCATTAAATCAAATTAATCAAAATTTATGGCAAGACACCTATAAGTTGCCAACAGTTGGAGGGGTAGAGTAATGTCAGTTAAAAAAATAAAAAACCAATGGGTTATTGCTCTTTCGCTGCTGATTGCTTGTCTTGCTTTAAGTGCTTGGTTATTTTTCTCAGGGAAAAAGCAGTCCACTACTGAAAAAAGTGAAGAAGGGCATGCAGAAGGTGAAGCGGGTCATGGAGAGACTGAAAAAGAGGAAGGAAGTTTAAATCTCACTTCCAAGCAACTGGTTGAATATGGTGTGAAGTTAGAGCAAGTAGGGCGCGGAGAAGTTGAGCAGAATCTCTCATACCCTGCCAAACTTGTTGTAAATACAGACCAGCAAGCACATGTCTCTTCAACATTTTCTGCCCGAGTGGATAGTGTAAATGTTGCGCTGGGACAACAAGTTGAAAAGGGACAGGCACTTGCGACTTTATTTGTACCAGATTTAGTCGATCAACAAGCTAACTTAAGCATGGCGCAAGAAGCGCTAACATTAGCTCAGCAAGATTATCAGCGTGAAAAACAATTGTGGGAGCAAGGTGTTTCAGCACGACAAGATTATCAGCGTGCTTACAATGCTTATCGTCAAGCGCAAATTCAGGTACAAGCTGCAAATAGCCGTTTAAGTGCCTTGGGAGCGACTCGCTCAAGTAAAGGTCGATATGTTTTAACTGCACCTTTAAGCGGTGTAATCAGCAGTAAAGATATTGTTATTGGTGAGCAAATTGGCCCTGAAAAACAGTTATTTGTTATTGATCGCCTAGATCAGCTATGGGTTGAGTTTGTATTGCCAAGTACAAATACCAATATTCAGCCTAATCAGGAAATTGAATTTAAATCGCTGCAAACGAACAATATTTTTAAAGCACAGGTACAAAGTTTAACGTCAGAAGCGGATAGTCAAACTGGTCGTTTACAGGTTCGTGCCAAGGTGCTGACACCTTCAAAAGAATTACGCCCTAATTTAATGGTCAATGTATTACTCAAACAAAATAATGCAGCGACTGTATTACGAATTAACAAGGCAGCGGTACAACAGATTGATGGAAAGAATGTAGTCTTTGTTGCAAAACAGGAGAAGGACAAAATTCATTTTGCTCCTGTTGCTGTAGAGTTAGGCAATTATTCTTCAGATGCACAATGGGTCGAAGTTAAATCCGGAATTACTGAAAAGCAGCAATATGTGACTCAAGGTAGTTTCTTGCTCAAGTCCGAACTTGAAAAAGGGGAGGCTGAGCATGGACATTAATAAACCTGATTTGCCAGCGGCTGAAGGTTTGTTTGATCGGATCATTCAGTTTTCAATTAATAACGCCATTTGGGTCATGATGTTTGTCATTGCTTGGATTGGTGTCGGAATTTATAGCTACCAGAAACTTTCAATTGATGCCGTGCCAGATATCACCAACGTACAGGTACAAATCAATAGTCAGGCTAATGGTTTTACAGCACCGGAAGTTGAGCAAAGGATTACTTATCCGATTGAAAATGCCATGTCCGGCATTCCAAATCTGGAACAGACTCGTTCAATTTCCAGATATGGTCTTTCTCAGGTCACGATTATCTTTAAGGATGGTACTGACATTTACTGGGCAAGACAGTTAATTAATCAACGTTTACAAGAAGCTAAGAGTGCTTTACCCGATAGTATTGATCCACAAATGTCTCCAATTTCAACTGGACTTGGTGAGATTTATCAATGGGTGGTAAAAGCGGAACCTAATGCTAAAAAAGCAGATGGTTCAGCCTATAGCGCAATGGATCTGCGTGAAATTCAAGACTGGATTATTCGGCCCCAGTTACAACGTGTACAAGGGGTAGCCGAGGTTAATAGCATTGGTGGATACAACAAAACTTATGTGGTTTCACCAGATCTAACGCGGTTACAACAGTTGCAGATTCCTCTCACCGATTTACAAGATGCGCTTCAAAATAACAATGAAAACCGCGGTGCCGGATTTATTGAAGAGAATGGTCAGCAACTCACAGTTCGTGTTCCGGGTATGCTGACGTCGATACAAGATATCCAGAACGTTACGGTCGCCACGAAAAACGGTTTGCCTATACGTGTTGCTGATGTGGCCTCAGTATCGATTGGTCATGATTTGCGTACTGGTGGTGCTACCTATAATGGACAGGAAACTGTTTTAGGTATCGCCATGATGATGATGGGTGAAAACAGTAAAACCATTGCCAAAGCGATTGATCAAAAAGTTCAGGAAATCCAAAGATCACTCCCTCAGGGTGTGGTGATTGAAACAGTCTATGATCGTAGTAGCCTCGTAGATAAAGCAATTAAAACAGTAGCTAAAAATTTGATTGAAGGAGCGATTTTAGTCATCGTTATCCTGTTCATCTTTTTAGGAAACTTTCGTGCCGCTTTAATTACTGCTTGTATTATTCCATTGGCAATGCTTTTTACCTTAACGGGCATGGCAGAACAAAAAATCAGTGCCAACCTGATGAGTTTGGGAGCTTTAGACTTCGGGATCATTGTCGATGGAGCAGTTGTTATTGTTGAAAACTGTATTCGGCGTTTAGCTGAAGCGCAGCATTTAAAAGGTCGCTTACTAACACGTTCAGAACGCTTTACAGAGGTCTTTCTAGCCGCTAAACAAGCACGACGTCCATTAATATTTGGTCAGATCATCATTATGGTCGTGTACTTACCAATTTTTGCTTTAGCAGGCGTAGAAGCAAAAATGTTCCATCCTATGGCAATGACCGTC
Organism: Acinetobacter sp. 1424608; assembly: GCF_000588255.1. NCBI lineage: Bacteria > Pseudomonadati > Pseudomonadota > Gammaproteobacteria > Moraxellales > Moraxellaceae > Acinetobacter > Acinetobacter sp. 1424608. The sequence goes on along the minus strand of NZ_JFXL01000003.1, from coordinate 4,496 downwards.
GTTTTAGCGTTATTGGGAGCAATTATTTTATCTGTGACCTTTGTGCCGGCAGCTGTTGCTTTGTTTGTTACGGGTGAGGTGAAGGAAAAAGAAAGCCGCTGGATGATGACCTTGAAAAAAGGTTATGCAGGCTTACTCGATAAGGCTTATGCCTTCCGATATGTTGTTGTCACAGCAGCGGTTAGCATCTTGATTTTGACAAGTGCAATTGCAACACGAGTGGGTAGTGAGTTCGCACCTCAGTTAAGTGAAGGTGATTTTGCACTGCAACTCATGCGTGCACCGAGCACTGGCATAGAAGAGTCGCTTAAGATTCAGGAGAATGTGGAAAAGCAGTTATTGAAAGCTTTTCCCGAAATTAAAGCCATTTTTGCAAGAACAGGAACAGCCGAGGTTGCTACAGATGTCATGCCTCCTAATATTTCCGATGGTATTGTTTTATTAAAACCACACGATCAATGGCCAAACCCTAAAGAAACGATAGATGAACTGCGTGCCAGAATGCTGCAGTTCGTGAACCAGATTCCTGGTAATAACAGTGAATTTTCACAACCGATTGAACTACGTTTTAATGAGCTTATTTCAGGTGTACGTAGTGATATTGGGGTGAAAATTTTTGGGGACGATATGCAGGTTCTCAATCAGGAAGCGGAAAAAATAGCTCAACAGCTACGTAGCATTCCGGGTGCCAGTGAAGTCAAAGTTGAACAGACTGACGGTTTGCCATTACTAAATGTAGATGTTGATCATGCATTGGCTGCCCAATACGGTCTATCAGTCAAATCTATTCAGGATATTGTGGCTGCCAGTATTGGAGGGCAGAGTGTAGGGCAAATTTTACAGGGAGATAGACGTTTCGATTTTGTGATTCGTTTGCAGGAAAACATGCGTACGCCTCAGCAGTTAGCTCAGTTACCGATTCGCTTACCAAATGGTGGTCTGATTCAGTTACAAGACGTCGCTAAGGTTGAGAATATTCTAGGCCTTGCTCAAGTAAGTCGTGAAAATGGTAAGCGCCGTGTCATTGTGACAGCAAATGTGCGTGACCGTGATCTTGGGTCTTTTGTACAAGAGATGCAAGGCAAACTGGCACAGCAAAAGCTACCTAGCGGTTACTGGTTAGGCTATGGAGGACAGTTTGAAAATCTTGCTTCTGCTACAGCAAGAATGCAAATCGTCGTGCCGATGGCGCTCATCATGATCTTTGTGTTGCTCATGGCTGTATTCAGTAATTTTAAAGACAGCTTACTGGTATTTAGTGGAGTTCCTTTCGCTTTATCTGGTGGATTAGTGGCTTTATGGCTGAGAGATATACCACTTTCGATGTCTGCTGGGGTCGGTTTTATCGCTTTATCGGGTGTTGCAGTATTAAATGGTTTGGTCATGCTCACGTTTATTAAAGAGCTGAGAACAACTTTAGATGTTCATGCGGCAACCTGGAAAGGAGCGGTATTACGATTACGTCCAGTATTAATGACAGCATTTGTTGCTTCACTTGGTTTTATTCCGATGGCTTTGGCAACAGGAACTGGAGCCGAAGTGCAACGACCTTTGGCAACGGTCGTAATCGGTGGCATTATTTCATCTACGATATTAACTTTGGTTTTATTGCCGGTCATTTATCGATGGATGAATGAAAGCAAAGCGAAAAGCGCTGAGCATTCATAATGTCATCGTTTTGAGATATCTTTTTTGATGACAGCGTCAATTCAAAAAAGTGTTTGAAAGAGGTAAAGATAGTGATGTTTCCATCGTTATCTTTACCTCACCATAAAGATAAATAATAAGGAGTCCGCAAAATGGGTGGACAACATGGTCATGATCATAGTCATGCTGTAGTGACTGAAGGTAATGCTAAGAAATTAATGATTGCTTTAGCACTGACTTCAACATTTTTAATTGTTGAGGTCGTTGCTGGATTAATTACACAAAGTTTGGCCTTACTCTCCGACGCTGCGCATATGTTTACCGATGCCGCTGCTCTGGCAATTGCTCTGATTGCAATTCAGATTGCGAAGCGTCCAGCCGATAATAAACGTACTTTTGGTTATCAGCGCTTTGAAATTTTGGCTGCATTATTTAATGCGCTCATGCTTTTCGTAGTGGCAATTTATATTTTATATGAAGCTTATATTCGCTTCTCTAAGCCGCCTGAAATTCAAAGTGTGGGCATGCTCATTGTGGCAACCATTGGTTTGGTGATTAACCTTATCTCAATGAAAATCCTCATGTCGAGTGCCAATAACAGCTTAAACGTGAAAGGTGCTTATTTAGAGGTGTTGAGTGATGCACTAGGCTCGGTTGGCGTTATTATTGGTGCAGTTGTGATTTACTTCACCAACTGGTACTGGGTCGATACGATTATTGCGGTATTGATTGGTTTTTGGGTATTACCAAGAACTTGGGTTTTACTGAAACAAAGTATTAATATTTTGCTCGAAGGCGTACCTGAAGAAGTCGATATCGAAAAGTTACGTGCAGATTTATTATCTTTAAATGGTGTTGAAAGTATTCACCAACTCAAGGTATGGGCGATTACTTCTAAAAACATTCATTTAACTGTGCACTTATTTGCGCCTGAAGCTGACCGTACTAAGCTCTATCAAGATGCTGTTGAAATGCTTTCTCATGAGCATGGTATTGGCGAAGTGACATTGCAAATTGAAGATGATGCCGAGATCAATTGTCAGCATATCGCTCAACATGCTTCACATGAACATGATGAGACTGATAAAGAACATTCACATCAGCACTAAGCTGATGTGAATACTTTTTTTAAATTTCCCATTCGTGATTGCAGTCACGACATTTCCAATGTTTTTGTGACTGCATAAATGCTTGCATAGACAATTTAAAGTCCGGCAAATCACGCCAGAACATAAACCCCGCCCCTAGAGTCACAACAAAAACAACGACCGTTGCAATTTGTAGAGAAGTGCCTGCACCATTGCCAAAAATCCACATAAAAATACTAATTACAACCAAGAGTAATAGTACAAAAATGGCAGGAACTAAAATCACTAAGCTCTTAGGCACAACAGGTTTGGCACTGTTAACACCTTGGCTTACTGGCATAATTTTAACACTTTGACATTGAGGGCAACGATATTGCATGACAGCTCCACATTAAATTTGAATCTATTCTAACGGAAATGCAAAGAAAGGAAAAAAATTGTAGGGCTTTTAAAAAGTGATATAAAAGTTAGATATAAAAATACTTTTTTGAAACAAGCATATATGAAAAAATGATGATTTATGCGTACACATAAAAGTTAAAATAGTACCGTAGAGCATGCTAATCTAGATAAAAACCAAGTGTGTTCAACACTGGAAATGAGCTGAAAAGCTGATTAATGGGATGCGAAAGAAATATAAAAAGGAGAGGGACTTGGGTCAAGAAGATGACAATAAGTCGGAGCCTATAACGACATCAACAGTTTCAGGGAACCCTGACCCTATAAAACTGTCATTCTCACGCCGTTTGCTGCATAAGACCTTGCAACATGCTCATGATGCCGTCGGATTTGCTAGTGATACGACACGTAATCTTGCAGAGGTTGCAGATGCAGCCTTAGATGCTTTAGACCATGTAACAACTCATACAAAGCGTGGAGTCGTTGGCATGACCAATCTGGCAGCAGGAACTGTTAGAGATATGGTCTCTGAAACCAGTGAAACTGCGCGTCAGGTTGCCTTAATTATGGCCCGTACTTTTCTAGGTAAGAGTACGCTGAATTTATATTTGCCTGAAATGCTGTTAAATAGCCAAATTCGTAAACGTATAGATCGTTCAGAAATTGATGATATTAAAGTTCAATGTGGCAATGATCGGTTTCAGGTTGAAATCGATGGGCACTATCACCGTTTCCTATATCGGCTGAGTTTAGATTTTCGGGTATTGGAATGCCGTATTGGGCAAGAAAAATTCTTACGTTTACGTCAAATGGATGAAAGCCTAGTTGTACAAATTCGACATGGTGGAACATTGTCGAATTGGGCAGTCCGTCGTATCGGCCGAGTAGGTTTCGAAGTCATTAACATGCTGCCTATACCATCACTGATTAATCATTTGATTCGTGATATTCCGGGTATTCAACGTGATGGTCACCGTATGTGGTTTATTGACCTTGAACAGGCAGGCTTTATTGATTTCATTAACAACCGTTCATGGATGGTAGAAAAACTTTTAAGCTTGACAGACTTTAGTATTTTACCGGGACTCAATATTTTGAGGGAAAGCCGGGAGCTTGTGCAGCAACTGGTAGATCAATTCGAAATAAAAGGACTACGGGTTCAATCAGGTCGTCTTGAAGTCCAAGTTGGAATTGCGAATTAAATTACATAAATGAGAAGCTGATTGATGATCAGCTTTTTTATTGCGTAGATAAGAAAAAAACCACTGTCTTCATGCAGTGGCTTTTTAGAATTTGGCGTCCCTACGGGGATTCGAACCCCGGTTACCGCCGTGAAAGGGCGATGTCCTAGGCCTCTAGACG